>NZ_LWHG01000012.1 GCF_001625445.1 Haladaptatus sp. R4
ACTCGTCCTGCAGCGAGCGCATCGTGTTGAGCACTTGGGCCTGAATCGAGACGTCGAGCGCCGTCACGGGTTCGTCACAGACGATGAAGTCCGGATTCACGCTCAGCGCACGCGCCAAGTTCACCCGCTGGCGCTGGCCGCCCGAGAAGGCGTGCGGGTGGCGGTTGTAGTGCTGCGGGTCCAGTCCGACCTTCGCCAGCAGTTCGCGTGCCTTCTCCTCGCGCTCGTCGGCGTCGTACAGCCCGTGGGCCTTCATCGGTTCCTCCACGATGGGACCGATTTTCATCCGCGGGTCCAGCGAGGACTGCGGGTCCTGGAAGATCATCTGCATGTCCTTGCGCTGGGTACGCAGTTCTTCCCCGCCCAATGCGGTCAGGTCGTTGCCCTTGAAGTACACTGTCCCGTCCGTCGGTTCGATGAGTCGCAGGATGGTCCGTGCGAGCGTGCTTTTCCCACAGCCCGATTCGCCGACCAAGCCGAGCGTCTCGCCCTTCCGAATCGAAAAGGAGACGTCCTCGACGGCCCGGACGCTCTTCTGCTCGCCGAACAGGCCGGACAGGAAGCCGCCGCTGTCGGAGAAGTGTTTCGTGAGACCGTCCACTTCGAGGATGGTCTCGGTTGGCCGTCTCGCTCTCCGCATCTCGTCCCGTCGTTACCGAGTTGCTCATTTCAGTCGTCCCCCTGTACGTCCGTCACGATGTCCCCGGAGATTCCGTCCGTCGCTCGAATCTCGATGGGGTCGCTGAGTTCGTAGCCCACGTCGAACGCGTCGTGTTTCACGCAGGCCGCTTTGTGTGAGAACTCGCCCTCCTCGGACAGTTCGCGGGCATCCGGGTGGACTTGGGTACAAATGTCGCGGGCGTCCGGACAACGCGTGTGGAACCGACAGCCACGGGGTGGGTCGATGGCTTCCGGCATGACGCCCCGAATCGGCGTCAATTCGTCGACGGTCTGGTCGGGACGCGGCATCGAATCCAACAGCGCCCGCGTGTAGGGATGTTTGGTGTCGTGGAACAGGTCGTCCACGGTGGCCTGCTCGACGATTTCTCCGAGGTACATCACGTTCACGCGGTCGCACAACTCCGCGACGACGCCCATGTCGTGAGTCACCCAGATAAAACTCGTGTCGTATTTGGCCTGCAAATCGTTGACCAGCGAGAGGATTTGGCCCTCGACGGTCACGTCCAGCGCCGTCGTCGGCTCGTCGGCGATGATCAGACTCGGTTCGCACGCGAGCGCCATCGCGATGAGCACGCGCTGGCGCATCCCGCCCGAGAACTGGTGTGGGTAGTTGTCGTAGCGTTCGACTGGCTCCGGGATGCCCACCTCCCGCAGCATGCTGATCGCTTCTTCCTTGGCGTCCGACTTCGAGAGGCCGCGGTTGAGTTCGATGAACTCCCGGAGTTGGCTCCCGACGGTGAAGACGGGATTCAGGCTCTCCATCGGGTCCTGGAAGATGATGGCAATCTCGGTGCCGCGGATCTGCTTTCGCATCTCCTCGTTCGACAGCATCTCCTCGCGTTCCCGCATTTCACCGTCCGGGCCTTCTTCGACGCCGAACAGCAGTTCGTCCCGGAAGCGGACTTCCCCGCCGACGATTTCGCCCGGCGAATCCACCAGGCGAAGGATGCTCTGGGCGGCGACGCTCTTCCCGGCCCCGGATTCGCCCACGAGACCGACGATTTCCCCCTTTTTCACGTCGAAGGAGATGCCGTCCACCGCACGGACGACGCCCTCCTCCGTGAAGAACTGTGTCTTCAGATTATCGACTTGTAGCAGTGTTTCTGTCATATATCGTATATCAGTTGTTGATTCGCGGGTCGAGTGCGTCCCGCAGGCCGTCGCCGAGCAGGTTGAACCCCATCACGGTGACGAGGATGGCCAGTCCCGGCCAGAGGCTGAACCACGGGTCGGGTAGCATGTACCCGCGCGACTGGCTCAACATCTGGCCCCACGAGGGCGTCGGTGGCTGTGCCCCGAACCCGAGGAACGAGAGACCAGCGACGATGAGGATGCTGATGCCGACCTGCAGCGTGGCTTGGACGAGCACGGGTGCGAAGCTGTTCGGGATGACGTGGCGCAGGATGATGTTCCGGTCGCGCACCCCCGCGGCTTTGGCCGCCTCGATGTACTCCTCCTCGCGCACACTCACGACCCGCGAACGGATCAGGCGGGCGAAGACGGGTATCGTGGTGATGCCCACGCCGATCATCGCGAAGGTCAGGTCGCGGCCGAACGCGGCCATGAACGCGATGACCAACACGAGGAACGGAATCGCGTACAGCGTCTCCGCGAATCGCATCAGTACGTCGTCGGTCCATCCGCCGTGGTAGCCCGCGACCGCGCCGAGGAGCGTTCCGCAGATGAGCCCGAAGCCGGTCGAGACGATGCCGACCTGCATGGCGATGCGCGAGCCGTAGACGAGTCGAACGAGGATGTCCCGGCCGCGGTGGTCCGTCCCGAGCGGGTACTGTGCCAGCCCCTTCCCGAAGACGTTGCTCGTTCCCATCGGGGGACGCAGAATCTTGGCGCTCGTCGGGTCGTTGAGCGGGTTGTGCCAGAAGCTGCTCACGATGGCGTAGTTGAACAGCTTCGCGTCGATCCACGCGAACACCGCGAGAAACAGGATGAACCCGATGATGTAAAGGCCGATCCTCGCGGTGGTGTCCCGTCGAACCTGTTCGACCGTGTAGCGCCATCCGACGCGGGCTTCGACTTTCGTCTCGCTCTCTTGCTCCTCGGTTCGTTGTGTTGTGCGGATGTTTTCCGTGCTTGTTTCTCCAGTTGCCATTTCAGTCCACCTCGTCGTAACTCACTCGCGGGTCGATGTACGCGTAGGAAATGTCGGTGAGAACGACACCGACGACGAACGTCAAACCGAAGAAGATCGTCGTCCCCATGATCAGCGGGTAGTCCTGATTGTTGACCGCCGTGATGATGAGCCGTCCCATTCCATTGATGTTGAACACCGTCTCGGTCAGCACCGCCCCGCCGAGCGCGGAGGTAAGCTGAAGCCCGACGACCGTGATGACCGGCAGTTGGGCGTTCGGAACGCGTGTTTCCGGACGATTTTGCCCTCCGCGACGCCGTAGGCGCGCGCCTTCTTCACGTACTCCTGTTGGAGCACTTCGAGCATCGAGGAGCGCTCGATACGCATGACTGCGGCCATCTGGAGCGTGCCGAGCGTTATCGCCGGGAAGCAACAGATGCGTGCACGTCTGCCAGAGCACGTCCAAGCGTGAGGACGCGTGTTCGACCGAACTCGGGTTCGCCCACGGGAGGACGAGACCCGTCGCGGGTAACCATTTCAGATAGTAGGCGAAGACGATGATGAGCATCAGACCGATCCAGAAGTCGGGCGTGCTGACGCCGATGAGTGCGGCGATACGCGTGGCGTGATCGGTCGGTTGGTTGCGTCGATTCGCGGAAATGATGCCGAGCGGAATCGCCACGACCAGCGCGAAGGTGAAACTCGCCAGCATGAGCAGGAGCGTCACCGGAAGCCGCTGCATGATCTTCGTCGTCACGGGGACGCCTCGGTAGTAGATACTGTCCCCGAGGTTGCCCTGTGCGACGGAAGTGAGATAGTGTACGTATCGCACCGGAAGCGGCTGGTTCAGTCCGTACTGGGCGCGTATCTGGTTTACCATCTCGGCGCTCGGAGACGGTCCGAGCATGATTTTGACCGGGTCCCCCGGAATCGCGTTGGTCAGCAGGAACGTTATCGTCACGATACCGAGAAGCACCGGAATAGCCTGTAATAAGCGTCGAATTGTGTAACGGAGGATTCCCATGTATATTGTCGTTGAATCGTATCGAAAGGGATGTCGCGTTATTGCGACCCGACGGACACGTTGGTGTACTGCGTCGCGAGGACGAAGCTCAACACCGGGTGTGCTTTGAATCCGTGCACATTGTCTTTCATCCCGAAGCTGTTCTTCAGGTTGTACGCCGGAATGTGTGCCCGGTCCTCCAGCAGCGTAGTGATGGCTTCGGAGTAGAGTTTCTTCCGTTCGGCGTGGTCCGCGGACTTTCGCGCGTTGACGATTTTGTCGCTGACCTTGTTGTAGTAGGTCCCGTCGGTCGATCCGTGGGCGTCCTCCGTGAAGAAGTAATAGAGGAAGTCGTCGGGGTCAGGACCGCCGGACCATCCCAGCGTGTACATGTTGCAGTCGTTCGGGTCGCCCGAGACGTACTTGTCGAGGAACGCACCCCAATCGAGCCGCTGGACTTTGGCGTTGTACCCGGCCTGTTTCATGCCGTTCGCGACCGTGATACCGAGCTGTTCGCGCTTGTCGTCCGGGGGAACGATGATCTTGGCGGTCCAGTTGTTCGGAACTTCGTCCGCGTCGTCGAACAGCTGTTTCGCCTTGTCGATGTCCTTGCCGTGGGAAATAATCTTCTTCCACTTGTCGAGCGGGAAGTCCCACTTCTTCGTGATCTGTTCCGGCAGCGGACTGTACTGGCGCACGCCGGTCGGTTCGACGAAGTTCGAGATGGCCTGATCCATGTCGAAACAGTAGTCGATGGCCTCCCGAACCTTCGGGTTGGTCGTCGGCCCCTTCTTACAGTTGAAGGCGAGGTAGTAGTAGCCCAACGCCTTGGTCGCCACGATGGACGCATCGCCCATGCCCTTGACCTGCTGCCAGAGCTTCGGCGGGATTTCCTCGATGACGTCGCTCTCGCCCGTCTGAAGGCTCGTCAAGCGCGTCGTCGGCTCCTCGATCGGTGTGTAGTGAACCTTTGCGAGGTTCGGGGTGAGGTCGCCCCAGTAGTCGTCCCACCGGGAGATCTTGACGGATTTCCCTTCCTGCCAGCTATCGAACTTGAACGGTCCGGAGCCGACCGGCATCTTCTTGTTGAAATCTTTTTTGCTCTTTTCCCTGACCTTCTTGGGGACGATGGACCACGTCAGGGTGTTCATGAACGGACCGTACGGGTACTTCAGATCGAACTGAACCGTGTGGTCGTCGACAGCCTTCACGGAATCGATCATGTTGAGTTCCGCCGCGTTCTCCGTCTCCTCCTTGACGGGTGCCTCGAAGGAGTACTTCACGTCCTCGGCCGTGACGGGGTCGCCGTTCTGGAACTTGGCGTCCGTGTTGAGTTTCACGACGTACGTCTTCCCGTCGTTCTTGACCTCCGGCTTGTCGGTCGCCAACTGTGGTACCTGGTTGATCCCGGCGTCGTACGTGTACAATCCCTCGAAGATTCGGTCCGACACCTCCGCCGAGGGAACGTCGTTGAGGACGATGGGGTCGAATTCCAGCGGGCTTTTCACTAACGAGAGAGTCAGCTTGCTGTTTTTGTTCCCCGACTGTGATCCGCTTCCGCCATCGCTGGTGTTGTCACCGTCACCACCATCGCCGCCAGACGAGTCATCGTTCGAGCCACCGGTACAACCGGCGAGCGAGGCGATACCGACCGCTCCGACTCCCTGAAGGAGACGCCGTCGCTTTATTTTGTCCGGAATCGATCGAGAATCCGTCATGCTATCTTTTTCCATGATTATGGGTAGCATCCCCATAGGAGTAGACAGGGGATATAAAGGTTTACAAAATGAATGGTTATGCCGATATTTCTGTAGGGACGTTTTCGTTTTCACGCCAGATAGACAGTTGCTCGTGGAATATCCGGAATATTTTTACCCAATAAACGATAGTGTACAACACATATTACTGAAAAAGATAATTGAAACAGAACTTCGACATCCGAAAGCGGGTCGAAGAAGCTACTCGTAGTACTGTTTCCGTTCGACGACTTCGCTGAATGCGACGTTCTCGCTCACTTTGGTGATCTCGATCGTCACCCGGTCACGTTTCTCCGTATCGGGAACGATGATGACGTAACCGCGTTCGACGCGGGCGATACCATCGCCCTTCTCACCGATGCCTTCGATTTCGACGGTTCGACGGTCCCCGACTTCGACCGGCGGCGACGTGTGTTGTTGGCTTTCGGTCGGTTCGGGGGTCGACTCCTGCGGGTTCGTCGTCGCTGTGGGCGTTTTCGTGGGCTCCGAACCGGACCCGAGCAGTGCGACACGATACGTTTCGTCATCGTCCAAGACGCCGTTATCCAGTTCCCGCTCGGGAAGCGTGAGATGATACGCGCCGTTTCGTTCTTCGATTTGTGCACTGAAAACGCAGAGCAACTCGTCAGGTATCTCCATTTGTTCGTTTCGAGACGGCGAGAACATAAGAACGTATGTGTATGTCGCCGGATTCTCACGTCGGAAATCGGATACTGGATCGGGGACTGAAGGGGTGAGCGAAGTTCGAAATCGGGAGTCGGAGAAAACGCTGATACGAGAAAATCGTGTTACGATACGTCCGTGATTCCGTCGTAGACGGAGATAGTTCCGAACGAAACGAACCTATTTCACCGGATCCCCGTTCACTGCACCGAGAATCCGCCGTCCACGACGAGTCCGTGACCGGTCACGAATGACGCCTCGCTCGTCGCTGGCGAGGAACAGGATCGCATCGGCCACCTCTTCGGGTTCCGCCAATCGGCCGAGCGGGTAGCGTTTCAGCATGAGTTCCTTCGCCTTCTCGGGGTCCGAGCGCGTTTCGAAGAACTGGTTTCCGAGTTCGGTGTTCGTGAACGCCGGGAGGACGGCGTTCGCGCGAACGCGTCGCGGCCCGCCTCGGCGGCGACCGCACGGGTGAAGTTGAGGACGGCACCCTTCGTCAACGAGTACACCGACTGCATCGGCAGGCCGTAGAACGACGCCAACGACCCGACGTTGACGACGTTGCCCGACCCCTGTTCTTTGAGGTGCGGAAGCGCGGCCTGACAACCGTTCCAGACGCCGCGAACGTTGACGTCGAAGACGCCTTCGAAGACGGACTCCTTTACGTCCTCCGCGTACGCGGGGGGATGGCCGACACCGGCGTTGTTGACCAGAACGTCCAGTCCTCGCTCCGAGACGACGGCATCGACGGTGTTCGTGAACGCCTCGGCGTCCGTCACGTCGAGTTCGAGGAACTCCGCTTCGCCACCGGCGTCCTCGATGTCCGCGACGGTTTCCGACCCCGTCTCCTCGTTCACGTCGGTACAGACCACGAACGCACCTTCCTCGGCACACCGCTTGGCAGTCGCCTCGCCGATGCCCTGACCCGCGCCGGTGATGAACACTGTTTTGTTTTGTATCCTCATACGGAACGATTGTCAGGAGATAACTTGTTTCTTTTTATTAATGGAAGGTAGATGGGCGGGCGAACCGGGAGACGCCTGTCGTGGACGTGCTCAGATGGAGAACTCCTCGCGTTCGAGGAGGTCCTCCGGACGCCGTCCGACGTCGCTCTCGTGGAAGTACTCCCTGAGGACGCCGCCGGTGAGGTGGTTGGCGATCGATGCGATCGACATGCCCTGATCGAGCGCGTAGTACTTCTCCGTCAATTCGCCGGTTTCGACGTTGACCGAGTCGTAGAACCCGTACGTTCCGTCGATCCCCATCCGTCGAAGACGGCGGACGTTCTCGCGGGCGGCGTGAGGCGCGTAGTCGAGGGCGAGGAACGTCGCGTGGGGCGTCACGATGGGTCCGGGCGCGTAGTGGTCCTTCCACGCTCCCTGTTGGGGGACGCCGAACGACCCGTAGCCGTCGGGCGTTCCGCACGGGGAGAGACCCCAAACGGGCCAATTCCGTGCATCCGCGAAGTCTCTCTGGACTTCCACCCAGCGTTCGTTGTTCAGTCCGAAGCTACGGGTCCCGAGTCCCCGCTCTTTGATGAACAGGGAGGGCATCAGCGCCTCGAACTGCGCGCCGCCCCAACTGGGGACGAACTTCGTTCCGTCGTACTCGTAGTGCCCTTCGAAAACGTCGACGCTGTCGTACGTGCGCCACTCGCCGCTCGAACGCTGTTGTGTCCAGTCGGCGTCCGGTGTGTACGTCCGGCGGGGTCGCCACCAGTGCGTCTTCGGGATGTCACCCATCCCGATGGCGCAGTAACTCGCGACTCGGGGTTCGCTGTTTATCATCCCGTAGGTCCAGTCGTCGAGTCCGTTCTCGTAATCGTATCCGCCGATCAGTCGTCCGTTGTCCGGGTGATGAAACGGCGAGTAGTCCTGCACCCGGACGAGGCGTCGCGCTCGCCGTCCGAGTTCGCCCCCGTACGCTTGGCCGACGATGGTCAGTGCGGCGGTCAGGTGGCCGTTATCGACCGTCGAGACGTACTTCGTCCCGTCGTGGGTCTCCATCCACGGCTGACCAGTCCGGATGTCGTACCACCGGAGGAAGAGGCCGTTCCACGTCTCCACCGATTCCAACGTGGAGACGACGGCGTCCACGCGCCCCCTCGCTTCCCGTTCCGAGAGCACCCCGAGTTCGGCGGCACCGACCGTGCTGACGACGTACATCGCGATATTCGACGGGGACGTTCGGTTCGACCGCCGAATCCCCTCGCCCGTCTCCTCCACGGTGTCGTCGGGAAGTCCGAGGTCCGAGGTGAACGCCTCGAAGAATCGATAGTGGTGACGGGCGATAGCGCGGAGTCCGTCTCCACATCGACCACCATCACGATTTCTTGCCCCTTCGTTCGCCGACGCCGTCCCGCCGACGGCGGCGATACCGAGCGCGCCGACCGCTCGGAGGAAGTTCCGTCGCTTGCCGTACCCTGTGTCATTATCAGTCATTACTTTCCCCACCTCGAATTGCGACCGCTACAAGAAATACGTTATTCGATCGAAAATATAATACAGTAAAAAGTGAATAAAAAGGATTGGTAAGTGTCAATCATTCGTCAAGGATCGTTAGTTACCGACCGTCGGAGAAAGTAGTAAAGACGGCGGCAGGATACGGTTCGGAACCCTATCGGTCGGATAGCGACCCGGGGGTCCACTCCCCGTCGAACTCCTCGTGGACGAACGGTTTGGCGTCCTCCCCGGCGTAGGTCCCCACGACCTGCCCGTCGCCTTCGAGGAAGTACTGATAGGTCGTCAGGCCTTCGAGGCCGACGGGTCCGCGTGCGTGAATCTTCCCCGTGCTGATGCCGACTTCCGCGCCGAGTCCGTAACGGAACCCGTCGGCGAACCGGGTCGAAGCGTTGTGGAACACGCTCGCCGAGTCGAGGCTCCGCATGAACGTGCTCGCGCGTCACCGTTCTCGGTGACGATGGATTCCGTGTGTTTCGAACTGTACGCGTTGATGTGGTCGATGGCGGCATCGAGCGACTCGACGACCTTCACCGAGAGGATCAGATCACCGTACTCGGTGGCCCAGTCGTCCTCGCTCGCCGCCTCCATGGCGACGATGTCGCGCGAGGCTTCGTCGCCGCGCAATTCGACGCCCGCTTCCTCGTATCGCTCGGCTATTTTCGGCAGGAACTCGACGGCCACGTCCTCGTGGACCAGCAGGGTCTCCACGGCGTTGCACACCGCCGGATACTGGACCTTCGCGTCGTAGGCGACCTCCGTCGCCATTTCGAGGTCGGCCTCGTCGTCCACGTAGACGTGGCAGATTCCCTCCGTATGTCCCAAAACGGCGATGCTCGTGTTGTCCTGAATGTACTCCACGAACGCCGAACTGCCCCGTGGCATGAGGAGGTCGATGGCGTCGTCCATGCCGAGCAACGTATCGACGTCCGCTCGGGCCTCGATGAGTTGTGCCCAGCCGTCGGGCATCTCGTCGGTAGCCTCCCGGATGATTTCGAAGAGGACCCTGTTCGAGTGACTCGCCTCGCTGCCGCCCTTCAGTATCACCGCGTTCCCGGACTTGAGGCTGAGCGCGGCGATCTGGACGAGGGCGTCGGGGCGCGATTCGAAGATGGTCCCGACGACGCCGATGGGGACGGTGCGCTTGTACAGTTCGAGTCCTTCGTCGAGTTCTCGCGCCGTGAGCGTCTTCCCGAGCGGGTCGTCCTGCGTCGCGACGCTCCGAACCATCTCCGCGATGCTTTCGAGTTTCGACGGCGAGAGTTCGAGTCTATCGACGAGGGCTCGGCTGTATTCCCCCGCGGCGAGACGCTCCTCCGCCTCACGAACGTCCCGCTCGTTGGCGTCGAGGATTTCGTCCTCTTTCGCCAGGATGGCGTCGGCGATAGCGTTCAACGCCGTCGAGCGGTCGTCGTCGGTTCGCTGCGCGAGCGCGAGCGCGGCGGTCTGTGCTTCTTCGACTTTGGATTCGGTGGATTTCTCGGCCATCGTTTGTAGAGTGGTCAGTCGTCGAGTGGGCGTCAGTCGTTCGGCGGTTATCGGTCGTCGAGCGCGTCGTCCGTCGGGACGAATATCGTCCCGACCGGTTTTCCGTCGATGATTCTGTCTACGACGTCTTCCTTCGTGGATTTTGCGATAATCGCCGGGATTCCGTGCTCGCTCGCCGACCGTGCGCCGGACACCTTCGTCTGGATGCCGCCGAACTTGGCGGTCGAACTCCGGTCCACCAGTTCCTGGATTTCCGCGTAGTTGCGCCCGACAGCTTCGATGCGTTCGGCCGCGGGGTCCTCCTTCGGGTTGCTCGTGTACACGCCGCCGACGTCCGTGAGTGTGACCAGCAGGTCCGCATCCACGCCGATTGCGATGGACGACGACAGCATGTCGTTGTCGCCGATTCGAATCTCCTCGGTGGCGACGGCGTCGTTTTCGTTGATGATGGGCACGATACCCCATTCCAACAGCGTTTCGACCGTGTTCTGGAAGTTGGTGAACCGTTCCGGATTGTCGAGGTCGTGCTGGGTCACCAGTATCTGGGCGACCTTTCGGTCGTAGCGTTCGAAGCTCTCCGTGTAGCGTCGCATGAGGTGGGACTGGCCCACGGTCGAGAGCGCCTGTGACTCCTCGACGGTGTCGTCGGGGTAGCCGACCCGGCCCTTCCCCGCGCCGACGGCACCGGAGGAGACGAACAGCACCTCGCTCCCGTTTTCGAGCAGAGCGACGGCGTCGTCGACGAGTTTGTCGAGTTTGTCGTCGTCGAGGTTCGACGTGTCGTCCGTCAACGAGTTCGTTCCGGCTTTGACGACGACGCGGTCGGCCGTCGCCGCCCGTTGCCGCGCCCGTTCGAGCGAATTTCGTTCGACGGTATCACTCATCGTCATACTCGACCATCAGCTCCTTGGATCGGTTTTCGGCGGCGGCGACCGACTCGGTGACGGTTCCCTCGACCGAACTGTCGCGGAGTACTTCCATCCCTTCTATCGTCGTCCCCTTCGGTGAACAGACGGCGTCTATCAGGTCGGGAACGCTCTCGTCGGACTGGAGCACCGTCTCCGCCGCTCCTTTGAACGTCTGTGCGGCGAGCGTTCTCGCGTCCTGCCGACTGAGGCCGCCGTTCACTCCCGCCCGTGCCATAGCGTCGATGAAGTAGAAAACGAACGCCGGGCCGCTGCCGTTGACCGCGGTTGCGACGTCCATCGCCGATTCGTCGATTTCGACGACTACACCGACGTCGTCGAGGAGTTCGTGGACGGTTTCGGGGATTTCGTCCCCGGCGATGGCCGCCGCCATGGTGCCCGACTCGGCCGCGAGGTTCGGCATGAGTCGGACCACCGTCGCGTCGGTCAACGGTTCGAGCGCGGTCGTCGGGACGCCCGCCGCGATGGAGACCAGTGTCTGTTCGGACGAGAGGTCGAGTTCGGCGACGATGTCGCCCACGAGATCCGGTTTCAGGGCGACGAACACGACGTTCGATTCGGTCGCCTCCGCGAGGTCCGTCGTCGTTTTCTCACAGTACTCCGACACCGCTTCCAGTGCATCCGGGTCCACGTCACAGGCAGTGACGGCGTGATTTCCGCTTCTCGACAAGCCTCTCACGAGCGCACCACCCATGTTCCCGCAGCCGACGACGCTGGCATGTACCATCGTATGTTGTCCCGTCGTCGTGACGATGACAAAACGGCGTTGGTTACGGCAGAGACTGCGTTCGAGCGGAAGGTGTCGGAAGACAACGATAGCCGACCGATCGGGGCACCGATATCGGATCGACCGACGGTCCGACCGAAACCTCTATAAAATTTTAGGCGAGCCTAAAAACATGGTAGGACATCCGACGGAACTCGGAGATCGCTCGGCCAGGACGAAGCAACCGCCGCACCGGGATACCCGTGAAGTCCCGCGGTCGGACGACGGGACGGACAGCACCGCGGGGCGAGTTCGATGACCGACTACGACGTGGTCATCGTCGGCGGTGGTCCCGGCGGCAGTTCGGCGGGCGTGTTCGCCGCGACGGTACGGCCTCGACACCGTCGTCTTCGACCGGGGGAA
>NZ_LWHG01000013.1 GCF_001625445.1 Haladaptatus sp. R4
CCCAACAAGGGTACTTCTGGAACCATCGATACCGAGCAGGTCACTGACTTCGGCGAGCAGCTTCAACCCAACAAGGGTACTTCTGGAACACGCTGGAAATCGCATACGTCGACCAACTCCTCGAGCAGCTTCAACCCAACAAGGGTACTTCTGGAACCATGCCCGATATAGCGCCTACAGCGGCTAATAAGCTTGGATTCAGAAGCGCGATTTCGTCGACCCCCAATTCTGGGTTACCCCCCGGGGGGTCGACGAACATTACGTGAATCGACTTCCTGGTTCTTCCGCATCACCAAGAACAGTACAGTCAACGGCGGCAGAAACGTCCGCTTCGAAAATGTAAATCGAATCGTCTGACTCCAGTGCGTTCTCGATTTCGTTTTTGATTCCCACTAACTGGCCTTCAGTGATATCTCCGTGAAAGACAGAATATTGGATGTGTTCGAGATGCCTACGAAGTAGCTTCCGATAAATCGAGGTTCGATCGGCTGGAACGTCATAGGTGACGAGGACGAACATTTCACCACCACCGTTCCGTCGGACGATACGTTTCGCCTGTTAAAATGTGCTTTTTCAGTGAATAAACGTCAGTCTGAACCAACGTCTTGTAGCTCACTTTTCGCTTTAATCGAGGATGTTCAACTGTCCGATCGAGTGTATCTTCATAAGCTTCAAGAACAACTAATCGACCTTTCTCATTGAGAAGGCATCCATCGAGTTCGTTCTCGAAGTCCTCGATACTGATCTGCTGTCTATTTACCAAGCGAAACAGTACTCGATCCGCTAGTATTGGTTTAAAAATATCCGCGATATCAAGTGATAGCGTAAATCGGCGGTCACCCGGTTCGTGAACGTATCCGATAGTAGGATCGAGTGCTGTCTTTCGTATTGCAGAGACACACGTCGTATAGACCATGGCGTTCAGGAACGACACGAGCGCGTTCGTTTCGTTTGTTGGTGGATTGTAATCCCGCTTCGTCAATTCAAATGGGTCGCGTAAAATCAAATCGAAACAACTGTAGTATGCTTTTCGTGCGGTTGCTTCTACCCCACGTAGCTCCTGTACGTCCGTTGTCTCCATCACTAGGTCTCGTTGCCGGTCAAGCGTATCGATAGCGCCAGTGAAGTCGTGACTACGCGCATCGTAATACTTGAGATTCGCCCGCATATTGTGGATACTAGCGCGAATCATTCGGCGAGAAATTGGCATTCGACGCTTCTCATCGTCGTAGGCGCGAACCTGTTCAACAACGGTATTTCCTGATTGGTGTTGTCGTTTCGGTAAATACGAACCTTTGTAATAATCTTTCCAACCGAACACGTGAACTACCGTTCCGTGCTCGTTGAGAAGTCCGAGTGCACGTGTATTGAACGTCACTTGGCCATGCAAGTAGATCGTTCCGACACTCTCTACTGGCAAGTGCTTTGTTTCACCGTCAAGGGTATCGATGCGTAGCGTGTCTTCGCTCCGCGACAGGTCGCCGTCCGCGAAGATGTGATGATTTTCCTTTGGCATTGTTATAACCAACAGATATCTTGGTACAAACAGGAGTCACAGTACGGTTTCTTTTCGAGTTCGGGTGGCGTGTCCGCTGAAACTGTGTCAATAATTCCGCGAAGCGTTTCTTCGATCTCGATTGCATTCGATTCCGACAGAGAAATCTGTTCCCGACTACGCTCTTCCGGATAGGCAAGAACACCCTCGCGCTGGATATCGAGGATTCGGTCTAAATACCACAGATAGTATAGCAGTTGCATTCGTGGCGGTTCTTCGAGTGACGATGAGACTTTGACCTCCATCACTTCACCACTGTCTACTATGTCGATTGCAATTCGTCCGTTCACTTGGAATGAACTACGTTTGTCTCGATAACTCGTCTCGTCTACGTGGGTTCCCCGCCGAATATTCGGAGTTCCACGGTCGATGTCAATCCCTTTGGACATGAACCAAAGTTCTCGTTTGCAGACGTGGTAATATTGCACCATTAGACCGGTGATTCGGACGACTGGTTCTCGATGTGGTTCGCGTTCGTCCCGAACGAGTTGATCGATGATTTCATCGCCAGAGTAGCTCAGAGTTCCGGTCATAATGTAAACCTCCCAGCCAGTGCGTCATCTTCATCAGCCACGAATCCACCAGCATCGAGGTCGTACGATCCTTGACTACTGTTCAGTCGATAGGCAAGAACGCTCGTTCCTTCCTGCACCCCACGTTGCCGGAGATCAACTCGACTCAAGAAACGAAGCGCTTCGTCAGCTTTCTGTGCAGGAACGGACACGCGAATATCCGAGGCATTGTGGAGTAGACGATAAGCTCTGGGTTCATTGCCGACATCGAAAGCATCCATAATCGCTTGGATACGAGCATCATCCGCTTCGCTTACCGCGACGAGAAGGTCAACTGTCTCGTACTCATCGTCGATGAGCGAGTGACTGGCTAGCTCTCTCGCCTCGAAGTGTTCGACAGCCTCTACGAGTACATCGCTCCCGACTTTATCCGGGGTAACAGCGTCGAAGTACTCTGGAACTGCATTCCTCGTTAGAACTGTTTCGTCGACGTCAGTCCGTTCGGGGAGCGTTTGACAGAGTATTCGACAGATGATATCCACGTGCTCGGGTACGTCGTTGTAAACATACGAGACAGGAGCTTGATTCGGCCCTGCTGCTGGTTCATCAGGGTCGGCAAGGAACCACACCGTAACGTGACCGTTGCTTTCTCCCCACTCGAACGACCGGTTGCATCGGCCAGCGGCCTGCACAATACTGTCGAGTGGCGCAATATCCCGGAACACGTGCGCAAAACTGATATCGACACCTGCCTCAATCGCCTGAGTAGAAACGAACGCAAATGGCACTCCCGCTGTCGTCAGGTTATCTGCGACTTTGATCAATACACTGCGGTCTCTGGGTCGATATCTAGAGTTGAACGTTCCAAGAAAGAATGGCATCTCTTCATCAGGCCACTCCCACACGACGTCGTCATCGTCCTCACGTTCATTCGTGGTTTCAGGCTTAAAGCCGAGTTTCTTCATGACACTCTTGACAGCGTCGTCGGTGTCGAGACGAGTACTGGAATTGGTTTCAGCGTTACAGAGCACTGATTCGTACTCACTACCGATGTGTACTGTCTCGAAGAGAGACTGTTTCGCAGCGTTTTCGATAGACTCAGTCAATGCACGAGAACTAGCAATGGTGTTACAAACGGCCATTGCCGATGTTCGGGGAGAAGATGATTCATCGGCTTTCATTGAGTCAATGAGCGTCTCAACGATGCGTCTACCTGCGGTATCGTGTGAAACAAGCGATGATTCGATTGCTGGATTGGGGAACTGCCATACCGACTCATCAATCGTGTATCGAACCCGGCGTGCCTGCTCATAATACTCGTCCGGGTCGTCGATGAGTTTGACTGTTTGAAGATCATCGGTATCGCTGAATAGACGTGGCTGGGTCGCCGTCATCGGGATAACTGTTGCGTCGAACTCATCGGTGAGCAAGCGGACCAATCGCGGAACAACCGCCCACCACTGTTTTGGCAGTGCCTGTGGTTCGTCAAGAATGACGACCGCATTCTTCAAACTCGGGAGCTTCATTCCCTGACTGTTCGAGGGACCAGCAAGGCTCTCGAACAACTGAACGAACGTCGTCAGTATCGTTCCTGCACGCCAACTTTCGCCGAGCATCGCTTCTGGGTGTGTTCGGCTGTCCTGTTCCGGTTCACCATTGGCGTTCGAGTCTTCACTCATCTCTTCCGTATCTTTCCGGTTAATCGTGTCAGACAGATAGTGATGGACGGTTAACGCATTTCCAGCAGGATCTGCACCCCAGATGTCGTCGTTTTCGAAGTGATTCCGGGTCTGCTCGATAATCGAAGTAAACGGGAGTGCGTACACAACAGTCGGTTTCTCGTCTAACTGCTGTCGTGCCGCACGCTCATCTCGAACGTCGAACGCAACGGAGATGCCAGTAAACGTTTTTCCCAGTCCAGTCGGTAGAGTCAGCGTCCCTACATCGGCATTACCGTCGATGAGATGGGTGACTGCACGCCCACGAGCCTCTTTGCATCCTCTTTCACGCCACACATTGAGTTCGCGTTGCAATTCATCGTCAGCTGAGAGCGTCTTAACGTATTCGTCAAGCTTTCTTACTGGGAGCGGCTCACGAGCTAAACGATCGTCGTTCAACCCTGCTGCAGATGTCTTATCGGCGAGTGTTAGCGCACTCCAATATCGAAGAGTGCGGTCGTACAACTCCGAAGGCAATTTTTCGGAGGAGTGCTCGGGATAAATCCCGGTCATCGTTGACACTGCCTCACCAAGGTCGTCGAGTATGGTTCCACTCCGCATTGCGTTAGCGAAATCAGTCCACGTTATCGATTCGGGAGCGATATCTTCAGTAGCACGTCGAAGCAACGTATCAGCCGCCACTGCCGTCTCTGCTTCGATATGTTCGACTTGCTCGGTCGCCCATCTTCCTTGATTTTGGCCGTCGCGCTCGTTTTTTACGACACGATCAAACGTGTAGCTGGCGAAATTCGGTAACGCACCGTGGTGTTTTGCAATGGCGGCGAATGCTGCGAGAGCGTCCCGATCCGTCCCGCCAAGTTCACAAATCACCCAAAACGCCGCAAGCGCGCTGATACGGGCATGATAGCTATACCGCTTTTTCACTATGGGTGTCCCATTCGCACGGGCAGAATAGTCCGACCGTACATGTCCTTGAAACCCCGGAGTGACTTTGCCAAAGTCGTGAAGCCAACCGAGACACTGTGCGATATCTGCCTCACTTGGGGAATTGGCAGTTTCAAAATCGCCGAGATCAATGATTCGGTTTGCAACGGCGTCGAGATGGTCATCTAACTGTTCACCCGGACGAGAAATGATGTCGTTGAGATTCATGGTTCGTTTCTGAAATCAGAGGGGTTGTACAGTCGTCAGTGAAAGACGACCGTTCGGCCATCTACTTCGACTGGTGTCGTCTCGTTTGGACGGAGTTTCAACTTTTTACGGTCCGAGAAGGCGTAATCAGCGTATCCAGTCGTTTTTCGTCCGCGCTCGTCTGCTTCCATGAAGGCAGGAGTCCGTTCGACATCAAAGCTCACCCCGTCTTGTGGAACGATTTCGTCGGCACCATCTGGAATTACACTGTCAACAGTCACAGACTCTGTCGAATCTACACGCTCGATCTGTTCGATTTCACGGGGATCTTCAATCCACGCGAGGTACTCCGATAGACCCATTGACGGAGGGTAGAACGATGTGCCAGTTTCGAGACGATGTTTCAGCACGCTATAGAACTGTTCGTCCTCAACTGCGACGTCAAGACGGAATGCTGGGTTAACCAGCAATTCGTAGCTGTGTATTTGGCGGTTATCGGTGCTGTCTGGATACTTCACTTTAACCGTTTTTTGGCCTGTTCCACCCATGTCAGCCATCGTTTCTCCAGGATGTGTCCCTAATCCGAGCGTCGGCATCGTGACCGTACGAATCTCCCCAACGGGTGTGATAGCCATTGCAGACACGTCTGGAGCGAAGATATCATAATAGCCATCACGATTGACACCTGCAATCGCAGCGAGCATTCCTGCGATAGTCGTTCGGGGCGGTAGTCGGTATGTCTGTTTGGTGACCGTCCGGTCGATACGACGGAAGTGTCCCCAGTCACTACGAATTGTTAGCGAGAGGCACTTCGACGGAACGCCGTCCTCATCGACAGATGGTGGTGTTACCTCCGGTAAGTCTCCGCCCCACGTCGCTTCACTCGTGGTATCTCGTCGTGCCATTGGAACTACTCGCTGGGAAGCGTCTCTTTGAATTCCTCGTACACATCGATTTCGTGAACAGGAACCCCACGTTCGGATAGCACATCTGGAACGTCCATCACTGTCTCAATATCCTCCCCTTCGCACGTCGCTTGCAGTCGTTCACTTGCTGCGTAATGAATCTCCTCGATGTGGCCTGCTTCGGCGACACGAGTAAGCGTTTCAACGAGGTTAGTGACATTCAGTCGAACGTCTCGAACACTCCGCAGTTCGGCGTCGGCGGTTGAGTCACTGTCATTAGCAAGGCTAACGTCGTTGTGAAGATCGCCGACATGATAGCCGTCTGTTGCATATTCAACGCGTAGGTAGAGTCGTGGTTCTTGGCCGACCTTACTTCGTGAGATCGTTTGGTTCTTCAACGCGCGCCAGCACAGGGTGTCTAATCGCTTAACATCACGTCGTGAGAGTCGCGTGTCATCGGCACCGTGTTCATCAACGAGTCCATGGAAAGGGAAGATACCATACTTGATGCGGTGGTCATCAAGATCAAATCCACCCTGTTCGTTGCCTTCCTGCGTGGCAATGACGCTCGTCAACGTACTTGTCTCTTCGTTCGTTTCAACCTCATTCAGCGAGCGTGCAGGGGAGAACTGAACCGGACCGGTAAAATTCCCGCCCGAAAAGTGCTCCTTGACTGCCGCGTAAAGATCGTCTTCAGGATCTTTGTTGAAGCTCAGCGTTGCACCGAAATAGCGCACATCAGTCGCACGTTCGAGGAATTCGGTTCGAATATCGTCAATCTGGTCGAGGTCCTCCGGTTTCTCAACTTCGTCGAATAAGTCAAGGGCAAGTGCCGCCCGTACCGCCGATTTCTCACCTGTTTTCTTTACGAAAATTGGATGGTCATCGTCGTGTAGTTGGTCTCTCAAGTACCGTTTCAGACGGACGTCGGTGATGGCGGCCTTCTGTGTGATCGGATCAATACGTGGACGGTTTTCGCCCATCGGATTGCCGTTCGGGTTGCAGTCCTGTGCGTCAGTGATGAACAATATCTCGGATCGGTTTTGGATGTCAGTCATTGTTTTGTGATTTTAGTGATCGGTTGGTTATGCAGTCTCTTCGACAGTTGTGTCGTTTGGCGTGTTCTCATCATCGGTGCCACCGAGAGCCTCAACGAGGTCGTGAGCCTGTCGGTCTGCTCGTTGTCCATACGTCACCCCGAGCGCGTAGAAGAACCGAACTTCCCGCAGTGGAAGAGTCCAGTCGTTTGGGTATTCGAGAATGTCTGTTTCAGTATCGGTGAGTTCGTCAAGAACTTCCGGAAACAGCGTGTCACCTGCCCAACTGACTTCAGACGCATACACGTGGCATTTACTCGATATCTCAGGGAACACGGTGACCAGTCTGTCCAACGTTATTTGATCTGGCGGATACTGGTCGATAACCGTGCGATTCATGCCCCGAGTCGCTCGTTGGTGATGGCTCGTCATACCGGTGAGTACACCGAGCAGAAACGCAGTTCGGCGCTCGCTGTTCTTGAGAGATCCACGAGCGTCGAGGAATCGTTCAAGACGGTACTTGCGTGCCGCTAACTTAGAGAGGTTACCGTCGCCAGCAACCTCCTCTCGTGACGGTAGTTCGTCGTCCATATCTGTGAATGTCGTCAGTGTCGATTGATCGTTCGATGTTTCGAGGCGGTTCGCTCGTGCTAACGCCTCGAACTGTGCAAACTGCGTCCGTATGTGCCGCGACGGAAGGCTGTGTTCGTCGTTCTCACGCCGCTCTTGTTCGATGCGGTCAACATAAGCGTCAAATAAGCGGTCGGCTGGTACTGACCGGCCAGTGAGGAGTTGGTAGGTGAGCCACTCCGGCGCGTCGTCAGCCATCGCTCCATCGTCACCAGCGGTCAGCGGCATCGTTCCCCACGCATACCGTCCGGAGACGATACTGTTTAACACGCCGCTCTTGGTGGTGTTTGGAGTGATTGGCTCCCATCCATCCACTTTTTCGAATCCAGCAGCCAATCCGAACGCGGTGCTTCCATCAAGGACGATTTCGTGGGCTTTCGCAGCCTCTCGTGGATGATAAAGCGATACGTCAGGTACTTCGTGGATGACGTTGATGTCTCCGCTGTCGTTACGAAGCGAGATGACGTAGAACCGGAGGTCACGCTTGTCGGCATCTGTACCATGGTTTTCGATACCATTTTCTAACGCGAACATTGGGTGGTCATTGCCATCCCCGATTTCATTGTTTTGTAGCGCTGTCAGAACACTGTAAAGGGTATTCGCACGCCGTTCATCCATTTCGACGAAGTACGGGAGTGTGTACACACCCAATCCGTTTCGAGTAGTTCGGCATGCCTCGGCGAGTGACTCCCCTGACTGGAGAAGCAATGCTGCATTCGCCGAAACGGAATGATTTCTCCATGAGTTTGACCGCTTTAGTTCATCGAACTTTTCGGCATGTTGGACGGTGAAAAAGTTGAACGGATCATCCGTGGTTCCGAATACGTCGTCTTTTTCCCCAGTCACCATACATACGCCATTTCCGCGTGATGGCGGGTCACTGTCATCGAGATTCTTTCGAGCGAGCTTTTCTTCCTTGCGGGCCTTCATACCCGCATTGAGGACATGAATTTCGCCGGGGTAGTACCAGCGGATATCGCTATCGGCTGATTTTTCGGCCAAATTTTCAGAATTGAGTTGAAGTCGAACAGTTGTAACGAATTTCCCTTCGTTGGTGCACTTACGATGAACCTGTGATTCAATTCGGTTGAGGACATCTTTGTTACGACCAAGCGTCTGAAGTCTTTTGATAACCCATCCATCGGGGTGAGTATCAGCGACTTCGCCAATGGCGGGCTCTCGATCATCGGCATTTGTCCAGCGGTTGAGACGATCTGTGCAATATGTGACGACAGTATCAATATCTGCACCACTCTTCGAGCCACGATGGGTAATACTGTGGTCAATAGCCGCACCTGGCCAATAATTCGCGTATCCTAACAACGGAATTTTGTCTGGTGTAAAGGCCTCAACTCTAATGTTAACATCCTGAGGGAGGGGTTTATCACCAGTTAGATCTATTTCAACGGTTACTAGATATCGATCATCCTCACTGGGATTTCGGGTAGTGAAATCGTTGAGTTTGCCTGGTGTGAAGTAGAGATCGAACTCGGATTTACTACTGCCCTTGTCACCGGCTGCCTCTTCGAGGACGCCATACAGGGTCTGTATCCGACGGAGGGAAGTGATAGGTCCGTCAGGGAGATACTCAGTGAGCGTGTCGGAGTCCAACGTTGTCATCGGTTACTCCCACGAGCAGTCTCCGCTACCGCACGTCCTGCTGGAACGACTGCGTCTTCGTCGATGTTGACGAACCCGAGTCCGAGTGCGTTGCGTTCACCGATGCCGGTGTCCAGCGCGAGATTCAGATGTCGTCGATGGTGATCATCTCTGACTTCGTAGCCGAGTCGCCACTTACTCAAGATATACGTCATCTCAGTGCCCTGTGTGACGGTCACCGGGAGCGGGAACGTCTTGATCAACTCGTAGCTGTTGAACAGGTTCCCATCGCAGTCGCTCGGCCCGGGAAGGTCGGATGGACAGAACAAACCGTGTTTCCTGTCGAGGTTATTCACCAGCTGTGTCTTGAACGGTTTGACAGTATGTTCTCGACGCCAGAACGTGGGGTAGTCTCCTTTAGCCTCGATTCCGTACTCCTCACAGCGCTCTGGAGGAATACGAATGAGAACACCAGTACCGGTTTCAATGACTCCGCGAGTGCCTGGTTCGCCAACGTCCGGTGTGAGTGCTGAGATCTCTGTCACGCGAAACGGCATTTCGCCAATATTGAGCTCGCGGTTGTTATCCAGATCTGTAGCAATCGCTCCGAGCAAGTCGCGATCCGTTGCTGAAACGAGAAGCGTACGCTTGTCTCCTTCCTGCATATTACGAGGAGGGAATGGATTCGAATAACAGAATCCAGTAGGCTCCTGTTCATCGTGATGCTCGTCATATTCAGTTCCCTCAAGCGCTCGCCAGAGGCGGCCTCTGAGCTTATGGTGGTAGCAATTATCGTAGGTGGCGTCCGCTCGTGCGCGAAGCCGAGCTAATATCCGCATTTCGAGTCGCCACCTCCGCCAATTGTGCTCTTTACTGTCACGTACCAATATCTATAACTATGTTTCATAAATGTATGTATTCGTTGAGAAAGGACCAACGGAGGTTCTGCTGAAACAGTCCTAATTCAAATCCAGAAGAATCCATCTGTTTCAACTCAACAAAGGTACTTCTGAAACGTTGGCCGCATTCCAGGACTGCCCCCACCGATAGTTGCTTCAACCCAACAAGGGTACTTCTGAAACACGTGGCAACGCGGGGCGGTGAAATCGTCAAATCCGTGCTTCAACCCAACAAGGGTACTTCTGAAACTCACCGAGGATAGCTCGTCTTTCGAGTAGTCGAAATCGCTTCAACCCAACAAGGGTACTTCTGAAACGGTGTCGGGTCCTTTCGCCATCGTCCCGTCCCAACTGCTTCAACCCAACAAGGGTACTTCTGAAACCGGTGATGTTGCTGCTCATGGACGTGCTACCGCCGCTTCAACCCAACAAGGGTACTTCTGAAACTTAGTAGGTTACCGCTCAACCGTCTTGTACGCTGTCGCTTCAACCCAACAAGGGTACTTCTGAAACTCAGGAGTGACTCGAAAGGATCGCACTCATAACGGCGAGAATGATGACGACACCGACCGAGGTCGGCACGTAATCGGTTATCAACGTCG
>NZ_LWHG01000014.1 GCF_001625445.1 Haladaptatus sp. R4
AAGCGAGCCGCCTGGGAAGTACGTCCGCAAGGATGAAACTTAAAGGAATTGGCGGGGGAGCACTACAACCGGAGGAGCCTGCGGTTTAATTGGACTCAACGCCGGACATCTCACCAGCATCGACAATAGCTGTGACAGTCAGTGTGATGAGCTTACTAGAGCTTTTGAGAGGAGGTGCATGGCCGCCGTCAGCTCGTACCGTGAGGCGTCCTGTTAAGTCAGGCAACGAGCGAGACCCGCACTCCTAATTGCCAGCAGCACCCTTGTGGTGGCTGGGTACATTAGGAGGACTGCCGCTGCCAAAGCGGAGGAAGGAACGGGCAACGGTAGGTCAGCATGCCCCGAATGTGCTGGGCTACACGCGGGCTACAATGGTCGAGACAATGGGTTGCAACCCCGAGAGGGGGCGCTAATCTCCGAAACTCGATCGTAGTTCGGATTGAGGGCTGAAACTCGCCCTCATGAAGCTGGATTCGGTAGTAATCGCGCTTCAGAAGAGCGCGGTGAATACGTCCCTGCTCCTTGCACACACCGCCCGTCAAAGCACCCGAGTGAGGTCCGGATGAGGCCATCAGGCGATGGTCGAATCTGGGCTTCGCAAGGGGGCTTAAGTCGTAACAAGGTAGCCGTAGGGGAATCTGCGGCTGGATCACCTCCTAAAGACCGGGATTGGGCCGACGTGCCCAACCCACCTTAACCCGTCAACTTTCGTTGACGGATTGGCACCACACGAACGGTACACTACTCGTCTACCGACGAGGCACCTTTGAACTACCAAGGCTGGTTACACTCTCCCTTTTGGGAGGGTAGCCTTCGCTCGCTGGTGAGCGCCGCTGTTCGACAGCGGTCATGGGTTCGACTCCCGTGGAAGGCCGTCACTTGGGACGATTCAAACCGTGCCCCTTAAGTGGGTCACGACGAAAGAATCAATCCCAACAAACCGATGCACCAACCCGTGAAAACGCGGTTGGGAAGGGTTCGAAACACGCACTCGGCGACCACCGTGTCGTGTAATGACAACCGTATGTACGTGCAATCCAGACGTCCACTGGACTCACAACCGTGAGTTAACAGTGAAACCAAGTTATTCCAACGTGGCTACTGTGCCACCTGGTGAATGGCTCGGCTCGAGCGCCGACGACGGACGTGCCAAGCTGCGAAAAGCCTGAGGAAGCCGCACGGAGGCTAAGAACTCAGGATCTCCGAATGGGAATCCCCCCGCAATTGCCTCGCGCAATGGGGAACGCCGAGAACTGAAACATCTCAGTATCGGCAGGAACAAAAAGCAAACGCGATGTCGCTAGTAACGGCGAGTGAACACGACAAAGTCCAAACCGAAGCCCTCACGGGCAATGTGGTGTACGGACTGACTCTCATCGTCGAAACCGTCTCATGAAGTCTCCTGGAACGGAGCGTGAAACAGGGTGATAACCCCGTAATGAGATCAAGTACGACGTGCGTCAGCTCCCGAGTAGCAGGGGTCGGAAATCCCTTGTGAATGTCGCGGGCATCGACCGCGAAGACTCAATACGACTCGAGACCGATAGCGAACAAGTAGTGTGAACGAACGCTGAAAAGCACCCCGAAAAGGGAGGTGCAATAGGGCCTGAAATCAGGTGGCGATGGAGCGACAGGGCATACAAGGCCCAGCAAAAAACGACCCAGGTGCAAGCCTGCAGTAGGAATTGCTGGGAGCCGATGTTCTGTCGTACGTTTTGAAAAACGAGCCAGGGAGTGTATCTAATTGGCGAGCCTAACCCGAGCATCGGGGCAGGCATAGGGAAACCAATACGGCCGCAGCACTTTGTGTGAGGGCCACCGTCTTCAAGGGCGGGGAGTCAACTGGATACGACCCGAAACCGGATGATCTACGCATGAGCAAGGCGAAGCGTGGCGAAAGCCACGTGGAGGCCTGTTAGAGTTGGTGTCCTACAATACCCTCTCGTGACTTATGTGTAGGGGTGAAAGGCCCATCGAATCCGGCAACAGCTGGTTCCAACCGAAACATGTCGAAGCATGACCTTCACTAAGGTAGTTCGTGGGGTAGAGCGACCGATTGGGAGAACCGTCTCCGAGAGGAGTCGGCCTCCCTGTCAAACTCCAAACCTACGGACGCCGTTGACGTGAGGAATCCGGTGCGCGGGGTAAGCCTGTGTACCGTGAGGGAGACAACCCAGAGCTGGGTTAAGGTCCCAAAGTGCGAGCTAAGTGCGATTGAAGGTGGTCGCAAGCCCTAAACAGCCGGGAGGTGAGCTTAGAAGCAGCTACCCTCTAAGAAAAGCGTAACAGCTTACCGGCCGAGGTTTGCGGCGCCGAAAATGATCGGGGCTCAAGCTCGCCACCGAGACCTAGCAGCACTCTTGATCGAGTGATCTAGTAGGTTGGCATTCTGAATGGGTGGAAGTGCGGGTGAGAACTCGTATGGACCGTTCAGTATCGAAAATCCTGGCCATAGTAGCAGCGTTAGTCGGGTTAGACCCCCGACGACCTAATGAGTAAGGGTTCCTCAGCAATGCTGATCAGCTGAGGGTTAGCCGATCCTAAGTCTCACCGTAATTCGAATGAGGCAATAGGGAAACTGGTTAATATTCCAGTGCTAACACCATTAAAAGTCGACGCCTCAGGAAACACTAAGCCGGGCCTTCGCCCGGTCGAATCGTCCAACTCCGTGGAAGCCGTAATGGCAGGAAGCGGAAGAATGGCGAGATAGCGAAAGTTAGTGGTACCCGGGGCCCGTGAAAAGACGAGCGTGTTAATCGTACCGAGATCCGACACAGGTACTCTGGCGGTGAAAGCCAAGGTCTGTCGGGAGCAACCGACGTTAGGGAATTCGGCAAGTTAGTCCCGTAAGTTCGCGATAAGGGATGCCTGCTCTGCATAAGAGCAGGCCGCAGTGACTCGGACGCTCCAACTGTCTAGTAACAACATAGGTGACCGCAAATCCGCAAGGACTCGTACGGTCACTGAATCCTGCCCAGTGCGGGTATCTGAACACCTAGTACAATAGGACGAAGGACCCGTTAACGGCGGGGGTAACTATGACCCTCTTAAGGTAGCGTAGTACCTTGCCGCTTCAGTAGCGGCTTGCATGAATGGATCAATGAGAGCGTCACTGTCCCAACGTTGGGCCCGGTGAACTGTACATTCCAGTGCGGAGTCTGGAGACCCCCAAGGGGAAGCGAAGACCCTATAGAGCTTTACTGCAGGCTGTCGCTGGGACGTGGTCGCTACTGTGCAGAATAGGTAGGAGCCGTTACACAGGTATCCGCGCTAGCGGATCACCGAGGCATCATTGAAATACTACCCGGTAGTGACTGCGACCCTCACTCCTGGCGGAGGACACCGGTAGCCAGGCAGTTTGACTGGGGCGGTACGCGCTCGAAAAGATATCGAGCGCGCCCCAAGATTTCCTCACTCGGGTCGGAGACCCGAGGAAGAGCGCAAGAGCAAAAGGAAGTCTGACAGTGTCCTACACAACGAGGGACGCTGACGTGAAAACGTGGTCTAGCGAACCAATGAGGCTGCTTGATGCGGCCCATTGATGACAGAAAAGCTACCTTAGGGATAACAGAGTCGTCACCGGCAAGAGCACATATCGACCCGGTGGCTTGCTACCTCGATGTCGGTTCCCTCCATCCTGCCCGTGCAGAAGCGGGCAAGGGTGAGGTTGTTCGCCTATTAAAGGAGGTCGTGAGCTGGGTTTAGACCGTCGTGAGACAGGTCGGCTGCTATCTATTGGGGGTGTTACGGTATCTGACGAGAACGTTCGTATAGTACGAGAGGAACTACGAATGGGTGCCACTGGTGTACCGGTCGTTCGAAAGAGCGCGTGCCGGGCAGCTACGCACCACGGGGTAAGAGCTGAACGCATCTAAGCTCGAAACCCACTTGGAAAAGAGATACCACCGAGATCACTCGTAGAAGACGAGTTCGATAGGCTCGGGATGTACGCGCCGAGGCAACGAGGCGTTCAGTCCGCGAGTACTAACAGATCGACGCCACACAATCATACCGCATTTGGTCTTCACACTCATGGAGTGTGAGTCCAGGCGTATACTGGATTGCACATACATTACGGTTCGTTCGAACCATCAACGATTGGTATCCTGTAGTCACGGTTCGATTCCGTGAGTTGACGTTAAGGCGGCCAGAGCGACAGGGCGACACCCGTACCCATCCCGAACACGGAAGTTAAGCCTGTCTGCGTTTCGGTCAGTACTGGAGTGCGCGAGCCTCTGGGAAATTCGATTCGCCGCCTCCATTCATACTTCATTCATTACCCTCACAGAGCCACCGCTCTGTGGGGGTTTCTCTATTT
>NZ_LWHG01000015.1 GCF_001625445.1 Haladaptatus sp. R4
AATATGGTCAACTATTATTTGAAACGGACGGGACGAGCGATCTTCACACTGTGGCTGGTCGTGACGCTCACGTTCGGCATGATCCGACTGCTGCCAGGTGGCCCGCTCACCCAACTGCGCGGCAAACTGATTCGCCAAGGGTACCCACCCCAACAGATCAACTCCATCATCGAAACGTATCAAAACCTGCAACCCGACGCCCCGCTGTACGTCCAGTACAGCGACTACATCACCGCCCTGCTGCACGGCAACATGGGCAAATCGTTCACCTACCCCCGCACCGTGGCCAGCATCGTCGGTGAAGCATTGCCGTGGACCATCTTCGTGATGGTCACCGCCACCGTCATCATCTTCGCCATCGCCATCGTCTGGGGCGCGCTCATGGCCTACCGCGAAGGGAGTCGCTTCGACATGGGATCGAGCGTCCTCTCGATCATCCTCTCCTCGATTCCCTTCTACGTCCTCGCCATCGCCCTCGTCATCGTCTTCGGCTACAAGTACAGCGTCTTCCCCGTCAGCTATCGCTTGAGCCCCGGCGTCGAACCCGGCTTATCCCTCCAGTTCGTCACCGACGCGCTCTATCACGCCTTCCTCCCCATCGTCTCGCTCGTCGTCTCCGGCGCGGGACTCCAAGCGCTCGCGATGCGCGGCAACAGCATCCAGGTGCTCGGCGAGGATTACGTTCGCGTCGCCCGCCTCCGCGGGCTTCCCGACCGCCGGATTTCGGTCTGGTACGTCGGCCGCAACGCCATCCTCCCCATGTACACCGGATTTTTGACCCTCATCGGTTTCAACCTCGGTGGCTCGGTCATCCTCGAACAGATTTTCACCTATCCCGGCGTCGGCTACTACCTGTTCCAGGGACTGCAAAACCGCGATTATCCGCTGATGATGGGCATCTTCCTCGTCATTACCGTCGCCCTCGTCCTCGCCGTGTTCATCGCCGACCTCACGTACGGCATCATCGACCCACGCGTCAAATCGGGTGATTCCAATGAAGCCTACTGATAACACCACCGACGATATCGGCCGCGTCGCTACGGACGGCGGGTCGCAGTCGCAAGTCGAGGAGTTCAGCTTCGAGACGACAGGGTCGGACACCGAGGTCACAACCCAGGAACGACTACAGGAGTTCTACGCCGAGTTCATCTACAAACCCGGATTAGTCGCGTGGGACGACCCGCGCACGCGAATCGGCGGACTCATCCTGTTCGTCTACATCCTCATCGGCACCGTCGGCACCTGGTTGTATCCGGAACCCACCTCGAATCAAGTGCCGCGAAACCTCGTGCCGTTCCAGAACTGGGACGCGCCACTCGGGTCGACGAAATCCGGCGTGGACGTGCTGGCGATGGCGATTCACGCCACCCCGCCGATGCTCATCATGATCGCCGCCGGGGGCATCTTCGCCACCGTCATCGCGCTCGCCATCGG
>NZ_LWHG01000016.1 GCF_001625445.1 Haladaptatus sp. R4
CACCCGCTCGGCGGGTTCACCGGGTCCGGAATGTCGATTTTCCGCATCGGGAAGTCGCCCGTCACCGACATGTCCATGCCCAAATCCGGCGTCGCCCAGCGCAGCACCGAGGTGTACGGGTGGTTCGGACTGCCGATCAACTGTTCGGCCGGGCCGAGTTCCGCCAACCGCCCCAAATACATCACGCCCACCTTTCCACCGCCGTGCTCGGTGAAGTACCGCGCGTTCGATAGGTCGTGGCTGATGAACACGTACGAAGTGTCGAACACCTCCTGCAATTCGAGCATCAAGTCCATCATCTCAACCCGCAGCGAGACGTCCAGCGCGCTGATCGCTTCATCAGCCAAGATCACGTCCGGGTTCATCAACAGCGCCCGGCACAACACGACACGCTGTTTCTCCCCACCGGAAAGCTGGTGCGGGTAGCGCTCGGCGAAATCAGCCGCCGGGTTCATCCCCACCCGCTCCAACAGCGAGTAAATCCGTTCCCGGCGTTCGCCCGTACTCAAGCCCGGACTCACTTGCCGCAACGGTTCGGACAGAATCGCCACGATGCGGCGATTCGGATTCAACGAACTTCCCGGGTCCTGGTGGATAATCTGGAGCGATTTGCGCACGTCCATCCACTCCAAGTCACTGTCGCTGTTGCCGTCCCGAATGTCCCAGATGTCGTGCCCGCGGTATTTCACGCTCCCCGCCGTCGGTCGCTGGAGACCGATGGCCGTCTTTCCGAGCGTCGTTTTCCCACACCCGGACTCACCGACCAGCGAAATCACGTCGTTCTCCATGATGTCCAGCGAGACCCCATCGACCGCCCGAACGGTTTGGGGTTCACTGTCGAAATCGAGCGGTCCCGATTCCTTCTCGAAGTGTACCTCCACGTTCTCCAGTGACAACAACGGTTCTTCACTGCGCTTGCTCATTGACCTTCACCTCTTTTCTCCGTCGTACTCTCGGCTGGATTTGCTTGCAGTAGTTCTTCGTAGTTCAATTCGATCTCCTCCTGGGCTTCTTGCCAGTGATAACACGCCACCGCGTGCTCGGGCGTGGGATGGTCGAACGGCGGGTCGGTCTGCACGCACTCGTCGGTCGCGAGCGGACAGCGCGGGTGGTAGGCACACCCCTTCGGCACGTTGATCGGCGCGGGACTCTGTCCCGCGATAGGCCGCATCTCTTCGAGCGG
>NZ_LWHG01000017.1 GCF_001625445.1 Haladaptatus sp. R4
CACAAACTCCTTCACATCCATCCGAATAGCACTCCTTTTCGAGATTACTCAAAAAACATTCTCTTAACCCTATTAAAAGACATACATTCGGAAAATGTCAACACAATTTTTTCCGTCAGACGAAAATAAATTCGCCGAACGTTTTTTTGTCAGACGAAAATAAATTCGCCGAACGTTTTTTTCGTCAGACAAAAAATTCGCCTTTGGCAAATAGACAAAAGGCGCTGGCGACGTGGACAGCGCAGGGAACCCCGAGCACCCTTGCGCTATCCGCGCGTCGCCGCGCCCGTCTTGCATTTGTCCGAACGCGAACGTTTTTCGTCATACGAAATCCGTTTGCGTTTTGGGGGAGAAAGTGAGATAATAGAAACAGCTAAATCGCGACGCTTTAACTGTAACCCGTTGAGCATAAACTTTGGCCGGTTTATGCTCTTTCTTTTTTCACGTAATTTTGAACGTCTGGAACCCAAGAATAAAGTTCTTCCAACATATTCGAACCGCAGACGCTACACTACAAATAGAGTCATCATCGACATGCACCAGATCAACTTGATCGTCTTCCACGTCTTGAACTTTTACCTTGCGCCTGTAACTCATTCCAAACCTCTTTCAGCAAGCCACCATATGCGAGCAATCTCGCCGCGACAAAGCCATGTCCAATGTCGCGACAACCTCGTCAGTCTTGTCCCAATTAACCCCGCTTGAAATGACAGGAACGAGCTTCACCTTGTCGCGAACCTGTCTTTGCTTATAACGATTGTAGACAATATAGTCCTCGGATTTCGTCGCATACTTTGAAAGCTCGGCAACCGCTGAACCTGCAAGATCGGCCTCTACTAATCTACCATCCGGGGAAAGGAAAATGCCTTTCTGCTCCAAAATCTTCATTTCTCGCTCAATATTCCGCTTATTCCGAACGATACGAACGTCACAAACAGGGTCATAATCTACTTGAAGGCACTCTCTCCAAAGAGAAACCCAATCTTCGTCTTGCAGATAGCCTTTCGGAATAAGAAGCTTGACGCCAAGCAAAACATGAAATGCGGGTGATATGTATCCTCTAATAGATTTCTCGTAATCTCTAAAGAGCGAAACCAACCCACGACGACATCAGTAAACGGCCTTACGTCTTGCAAGACGATCCCAGGTACTT
>NZ_LWHG01000018.1 GCF_001625445.1 Haladaptatus sp. R4
ACGCTGGAAGAATCCGAGGATAGCACGGAGGTGCTCTAAGCATGATGTCACAACAACAGGAAACAGTCACGGAGGTATCGGACCCGATCCTGAGCATTCGGAACGCGTCGGTGACCTACGACGAGGGTAAATCGTACGTCCTGAACGACGTGAGCCTCGACATCCAGCGCAACGAAATCGTCGGCGTGGTCGGCGAAAGCGGGTCGGGCAAATCGATGTTCGCCGAAACGATCCTCGACGCCATTCCCGATCCCGGATTGCTTCAGGGCGAAGTGATTTACCGGCCGGAAGACGGCGAGGAGGTCAACGTCCTCGAACTCTCCCAAGAGGAACTGCGCTCGATGCGCTGGGAGCAGATTTCGATGGTGTTCCAGGGCGCGATGAGTTCGTTCAATCCGACAATGAAAATCGAGGACCACTTCTACGATACGTTGGACGCGCACGACGCCGACCGCGCCGAGGGAATGGACCGCGCGCGAGAATTGCTCGCCGATCTCTACCTCGATGCTGACCGCGTGCTGTCGTCGTATCCGCACGAACTGTCCGGTGGAATGCAACAGCGCGCGCTGATCGCGCTGTCGCTGGTGTTGGATCCGGACATCTTGGTGATGGACGAACCGACGGCGGCGCTGGACCTGCTGATGCAGCAGTCGATCCTGATCCTGCTCAAAGAACTCCAGGAGAAGTACGACCTGACGATGGTGTTCATCACCCACGACCTGCCGCTCGTCGCCGCGTTGGCCGACCGCCTCGCCGTGATGTACGCCTTCGATTTGGCGGAAGTCGGCCCTTCCGAAGAGATCGTGAACGACGCGGCGCACCCGTACACGCGGGCGCTGTTGAATTCGACGCCGAGTCTGAACGCACCGCTCGAAGAGATGCGGCCTATCGCGGGACAGAGTCCCGCGCCGATCAACGTGCCGAAGGGGTGTGCCTACCACCCGCGCTGTCCGCTCGCGACCGACGAGTGCGTGCAGACCGACCCGCCGTTCG
>NZ_LWHG01000019.1 GCF_001625445.1 Haladaptatus sp. R4
ACGCTGGAAGAATCCGAGGATAGCACGGAGGTGCTCTAAGCATGATGTCACAACAACAGGAAACAGTCACGGAGGTATCGGACCCGATCCTGAGCATTCGGAACGCGTCGGTGACCTACGACGAGGGCAAATCGTACGTCCTGAACGATGTGAGCCTCGACATCCAGCGCAACGAAATCGTCGGCGTGGTCGGCGAAAGCGGGTCGGGCAAATCGATGTTCGCCGAGACGATCCTCGACGCCATTCCCGATCCCGGATTGCTTCAGGGCGAAGTGATTTACCGGCCGGAAGACGGCGAGGAGGTCAACGTCCTCGAACTCTCGCAGGAAGAGTTGCGCTCGATGCGCTGGGAGCAGATTTCGATGGTGTTCCAGGGCGCGATGAGTTCGTTCAATCCGACAATGAAAATCGAGGACCACTTCTACGATACGTTGGACGCGCACGACGCTGACCGCACCGAGGGAATGGACCGCGCGCGAGAATTGCTCGCGGAACTGTACCTCGATGCTGACCGCGTGCTGTCGTCGTACCCGCACGAACTGTCGGGCGGGATGCAACAGCGGGCGCTGATCGCACTGTCGCTGGTGTTGGACCCGGACATCTTGGTGATGGACGAACCGACGGCGGCGCTGGACCTGCTGATGCAGCAGTCGATCCTGATCCTGCTCAAAGAACTCCAGGAGAAATACGATCTGACGATGGTGTTCATCACCCACGACCTGCCGCTCGTCGCCGCGTTGGCCGACCGCCTCGCCGTGATGTACGCCTTCGATTTGGCGGAAGTCGGCCCTTCCGAGGAGATCGTCAATGATGCGGCTCATCCGTACACGCGGGCGCTGTTGAATTCGACGCCGAGTCTGAACGCGCCGCTCGAAGAGATGCGGCCTATCGCGGGACAGAGTCCCGCGCCGATCAACGTGCCGAAGGGGTGTGCCTACCACCCGCGCTGTCCGCTCGCGACCGACGAGTGCGTGCAGACCGACCCGCCGTTCG
>NZ_LWHG01000020.1 GCF_001625445.1 Haladaptatus sp. R4
CGTGCCGACGAGTTCGTTGATGTACTTCGCACGCCAGTACTCCTGGGGGCCCTGCGTTGCTGCTCCGGATTCGTCGGCCGTTTCCGACATCTCAGGCACCCCCCTCGCTTGCCCAGCCAAGGGAACGTTCGACCGCGTCCTCCCAGCGACCGTACTTCTCGTCCGCCTCCGCTTCCGTCATGTCCGGTTCGAACTCGCGGTCCACCTGCCAGTTTGTGCGAAGGTCGTCCGTCGAGTCCCAGTAGCCGACGGCCAGCCGGCGGCGTAGGCCGACCCGAGCGCCGTCGTCTCGTCCACGACCGGTCGGACGATATCGGCACCGAGGATGTCGGCCTGTAGCTGACAGAGGAAGTTGTTCTTCACCGCGCCGCCGTCCACGCAGCGATTCGACCTCGATGCCGCTATCGCCTTCCATCGCTTCGGCGACGTCGCGGGTCTGATAGGCGATGGATTCGAGCGTCGCCCTGACGATGTGCTCCCGACGAGTTCCGCGCGTCATACCGACGAGCGTCCCGCGGGCGCGCTGGTTCCAGTGAGGCGCACCGAGTCCCGTGAACGCGGGAACCATGTATACGCCGTCGGTCGAATCGACGCTTCGGGCGATGGATTCCGTTTCGGCCGCGTCGTCGATGAATCCCACGTCCACGAGCCATTCGATGGCCGCGCCGGTGACGAAGATGGAGCCTTCGAGCGCGTACTGCACGGGTT
>NZ_LWHG01000021.1:900000-1049977 GCF_001625445.1 Haladaptatus sp. R4
GTCGAGCCATGATCTCGTCGGTGACTTCGGGGAGGGCGGGTGCGCCGTCCGACGGGATGAACTTCACGCCGTTGTACTCCGGCGGGTTGTGGCTCGCGGTTATCATCAGGCCGCCCGCGAGGTTGCGGTCCACCAAGGTCCACGCGAGGATCGGCGTCGGGGTGTCGCGTTCGGCGACGAGTACGTCGAACCCGTTCGCGGCGAGAACTCGGCAGAGGTCTTCCGCGAACCCGCGTGAGGTTTCGCGGGCGTCGTAGCTGATCGCGACCGTTTCTCCCGCTCGGTCTTCGACCTCGCGCAGGTAGTCGGCGACTGCTTGGCCGACGATCTGCACGCGCGGGGAGGTGAACTCGTCGAGCGTCGCGCGCCAACCGTCGGTTCCGAACGAAATCGGCGTGTCCATACATCGTTCGTCATCGGGGATGTCGAAAAAACCACCGTGTCGAAGTTTGACACAGAAGTGGCAAGCATGCAACCAAAGTGCGCTTTCGGAAACCGCCTCGTACGCTCCGCCCGTCCGACCAGCCGTTCTTCACGAGGCGAACACGAACCGAAAATTGGTTGGAGTCGAACACGCCGGTTAAACGTTCTCGGTTCCAAGGTGTCCAATAATGCAACGGACACCGAATGTCATCGCGGTATGCGGCAGCATGCGCGATGGCAGTCACACACGAACCGCTTTGAAGCACGTCCTCGATGCCGCGGAGGCGGAAGGCGCGGAGACGGAACTCATCGACCCGCGCGAGTACGACCTCCCCATCTTCGATCCGGACGAGGAAGAACCGGAAGACGCCGTCGAGATCAAGCGGAAGATTCGGGAAGCCGACTCGGTCATCATCGGCAGTCCGGTTTACCACGGCTCGTACACCTCCGCGTTCCGGAACGTCCACGACTACTGTAGCTTCGACGAGTTCGAGGACACCACGGTCGGCCTGCTCGCGGTCGCCGGTGGCGGTTCCTACGGAAGCACGCTCGATCACATGCGGATCACGGTCCGCGGCGTCCACGGCTGGGTACTCCCCCATCAGGTCGGTATTCGGAACGCATACGAGCAGTTCGACGACGACGAGTTCGTCGACGGCGATTTGGAAGCGCGCGTCCGAAAGCTGGGCGAGCAGGCCGTCAAATACGCCTTTCTCGACCCCAACGTGACCTCCTCGGAGGCCGACGAAGAGGTGGCGGACGAAGCCGCCGCTGACGACTGAAAACGGTCTCGAACTGCGACCCACTCTACGAACTACTCTATCAACCGCTCTTTCTGCCGACGGCTGAGCTGTTTGATCCGATATTCGCGGGACATCGCGGCCGATTTCGAGTCGAATCGCTCGGTGTAGCGGAGCGTGACGGGAGTTCTTCCGCGGGTGTATTTCGCCCCGTTTCCGGCGTCGTGTTCGGCGACTCGACGAGTGACGTCGGTCGTGTACCCCGTGTAAAAAGTGCCGTCACTGCATTCGACGACGTACACCCAATGGTCGGTCACACCTGACAGGCTTCGCGTGGTTCTTCTTCGTCCTGTCGATTCCGCCCGGGCCGCCACAGTGGGCTATACTTTTTGCGCACGCTCTCGTGCCACCTCGGCGATACCTGCGTTCGCCGAGCAAGCAGGGCAAGCGCGGATGTAACCGGATTCGTCAGCGAAGACGCGCGCAAATCGTTCCGAGACATGCGCGCCACAGTGGTCACAGTTTGGCATGCTGTCAGCCGACGATTGGTCGTCGGCATCCGGTGCTTCGATTCGAGCGCGTAAATATGCTTTCCAAATTCCGACCCAAATTCAGGGATTCAGAATATTTGTTTTTCTAACCGGCAATGATATAGTGGGAAAACGAGTTCAGATTGTTCAAAGCGAGACGAAGTTTTCGAATCGCAAAATTCTGGATGGGGCCCCTCCATTTCCGGTGGAGTCCGTTCGGTTGGGACACTCAGTGTTCGCTCAGTGGCCGTCCCACGTCTGCTCGCCCGCAGGAATCAGCACGTCGAGCCAGTTTTCCTCGGGCGGGAGCGGACAGGAAAACGTCTCGCTGTAGGCGCAGAACGGGGAGTACGCCACGTTGAAGTCGAGAACTATCTCGTCGCCGTCCGACAGTCGGCGGTCAGGATGGAGTTCGAGATAGCGTCCGTTTTCGTAACTCTGCTGGCCCGTCGTCTTGTCCCGGAAGGGCACGAACAGCGAATCCTGCCCCTCCTGTTGGTACACCGCGAGCGACGCATCCTCGTCGTCCACCTCGAAGTGGAGCGTCATGGTTCGAAGGTAGCGCTGTGACGGCCCCGCGGTCGTCTCCAGTTCGACGGGTTCCGGTTCGTCGTGGGCCTCGACCGCCGCTGTCACGCGGTAGTCCGCGTCCGGGTCGAAGTACGACAGGCCGTCGAAATCGTCGCGCTTTTCGGGCGGAATCGGCGATTGCGGATGCGTGTCGAAAAAGTCGTCTTTCTCCTCGCGCATAGCGAGCAGTTCCTCGCGCCACTCCTCCTCCGTGGTGTCGAAGTCAGCCATACAGGGACGTACTGGTTCGCGCCGGATGAATCGCTCGGGATCAAGACTCGGGGCATTCTCCTACACCTCCTGTAAACACACCGCCACGAGATGGCTTTGGTTTTGATTTTTCTGCGATTACAGTTGCCGAGCCACACCATACCGCATCGCTCCCGCCTGCTCGCGGTTTCGCCGGACAAAGTCCGGCAGACTGCCGAGCTTTGCTCGGCAATTTCACCACTCACAATCGAGGTTGCGGAGCAACCTCACGTTCCGCTCTTCGTCTCCCTTTCCACCGTAGCCTTTTGTACGAAGCCGCCGAAAATTTCGAAATGATGAGCCGCGGTACGGACCACGCGACGGAGGAACGCCGCCTTCGAACCCGCGAGGAAAAGGAGGGCATCGAGGAGTGGACGGAGAGCTTCTTCTTCGCGGTCGGGGAGGTGACGTTTCTCTGCGTGCCCGCCTTCTACGTCCTGATGGACGCGGAACCGAACGGGCCGCTGAAGTTTTCGGCCCTCTTCGGATGGCTCGCGCTCTGTCTCTCGGTCGGGACGTTCCGCGGCCATTGGATCGATATCGACTGGCCGCAGGTGACACCCGCGTTGGTGCTCCTGCGGTTCGTCTTCTACGACGCCGTCATCCTCGGGGTCGCCTACGCCGCGACAGGGGTCGATATCGCGTTTCACTCGCCGGTCGTGACAGCGACGACCGCGGTCGTCCTCGCCGTCGGGTGCGCGCTGCTGTTCTCCCGCCTCGGGGGAGCGGTCGAAAACCGACTGTAGCGGAACGCTCAAGAAAACGACGAACGCGATACTACACGGAGAGGACACATGCAAGACGAGTACGACCCGACGACCTGTCCGGTCGAGGGGTGTGAGTACGAGGACGCCATCCGCTCGGTCGCGGCACACGTCAGTCGTTCGTCGGACGACGGCCACTCGTGGGACGCGCTGGACTACGACGGTGCCCGCGAGTTCGTGATGAGCGAAAAGCGACGACAGCACGCGGAGTCAGGGGGGGCAACGGCAACTGGTAACGGAGCAGAAGATACGGGCGGAGAATCTGCCGCATCGACGCCCGCCCCCACTCTTCCGCCGGAGGACCCGCCCGAGTTCGGTCTCGACCTCGATTTCGTCAGGGACGTGTTGGTGCTGTTCGACGCCGTCGAGGAGTACGACGTCGATTCGTTGGACGAACTCGACACCTTCCGCCTGGTGAACCTCTACACGCTCCTTTCCGACGTGAGCAGTTCCGCCGACGACGCGCGGAAGGAAGTCCGGGACAAACTGCTGGAGGTCGTGCAGGACGACCGCCGAGTCGAGTCGGATTTCGGCGCGGTGAAACGGACCACCCACAAGCGACGGAATCTCAAGGACGAACGAACCGTCGCGGACCACTTGGAAGCGGCGGGTATCGACCCGGAGGAAGCCCGGTCGTTCGACACGAAGAAGGTCAAAAAGCTCGTTGCCGAGCGGGGGCTGGACGAGTCCTCGGTTTTCGACATCGAGAAGCGGACCTACGTCCGGAAGTCCGGCGCGGACGACGAGAGGCGGCGCAAGGCGTACAACCGACTCGACCCGGAACTGCGGGCGCTGGTGGACGACGAGCGGTTCGGCGGGAAATGATCGGTTTTCTGGCCACTGACATCGATGCCATGTGGTGACACCACCGTCAGCGAGGGTATTTCTCCGCTCGGAACCTATTCCGAGACGAGAACGATGTCCAACGAACCTTCCACGGACGATATTCCGATCACGGCGGAGCGCCCGGACGGCGCGGTTCCGCTCACCGGCACCGACCACATCACGCTCATCGGGAGCAACGAGGAGGATACGGTCGAATTTTATCGGGACGTGCTCGGCATGCCGCTCGTCCTCCGCCAACCGAACCTCGACGCGCCGAACGTCACGCACCTGTTCTTCGACAGCGGCGACGGCCGCATCATCACGTTCTTCGTCGAGGAGGGTCGCCAGTCGAATCCCGCACCACAGCGGACCGGCATCGGTGCCGTCCACCACCTCGCGTTCCGGTTCGATCCGGAGCGAATCGAGGAGGTCCGCGAACGACTCGAAGCGCACGGCCGCCGGTACAACGAGTTCGACCGGAGCATCTTCTACTCGCTATACACCTCCGACCACAACGGCCTCACCATCGAACTGACGACGGACAAGTTCGACATTCCGGACAACCGCCGCGCCGAAGTTCTCGCCGTCGCCCAGCAAAAGCGCGAGGAGGACGGTTCGGAGTACGCGAAGGGCGAACACCTCGAAGCCGCGCTGGAAGAACTCGGCATTCCGGTGGAACCGGCGGACCTTCCCGACGCGCCGACCGGCGCGGGCGGGTTGTAGGTCTGGGCGGATTGTAACGGAATTCGAAGCCGTTGGGCGGTGCTTTTCTGTATCGTGCGCCCGTAACCGGATTCATGACCAATTCCGGGTGGACCCAAGACAGCATGCCGGACATGGCCGGAAAGACCGTCATCGTCACGGGCGCGAACAGCGGCCTCGGCTACGAGGTGACGCGGGCGCTCGCCCGCCACGGTGCGACCGTCGTCATGGCCTGCCGACGGACGGATCACGCGATGACGGTCAAGGGGCGGATTTTGACCGAACTGCCGGACGCGAACCTCGACGTGCGGGAACTCGACCTCGCGGACCTCGCGTTGATTCGGGAGTTCGTGGACGATTTCACCGAGGAGTACGACGACCTGCACGTTCTCTGTAACAACGCGGGCGTGATGGCGGTGCCGCGGGAGGAAACCGCGGATGGCTTCGAGTTACAGTTCGGCGTCAACCACCTCGGTCACTTCGCGCTGACCGGTCTCCTGCTCGATTCACTGCTGGAAACGGAGGGCGAGACGCGGGTCGTGACACAGAGTAGTGGCGTGCACGAGCGGGGGACCATCGACTTCGACGACTTGCAGGGCGAACGCGAGTACGACAAGTGGGACGCCTACGGCCAGAGCAAACTGGCGAACGTGCTGTTCGCCTACGAACTCGACCGAAAACTCCACGACGCGGGGGTCGACGACGTGGCGAGCGTCGCCTGTCATCCCGGCTACGCGAGCACGAACCTCCAGCGACGCGGCCCGGAGCGGGAAGGCTCCCTGCTTCGACTGTGGATGATACGGGTCGCGAACGCCGTCTTCGCACAGAGCGCCGAACGCGGCGCGCTCCCGATGCTGTACGGTGCGACCGCCGGGGAAATCGAGGGCGGGGAGTACGTCGGTCCGGACGGCCTGAGGAACATGCGCGGCCTCCCGAGCGTCCAACCGTCCAGCGACGAGTCCTACGACGAACGCACCGCCGAGCGACTCTGGGACACCTCCGAGGAACTGACGGGGGTCGCGTACGACTTTCCGCAGTCGAAATCCGTCAGTCGATGATCGTGGATCGGTAATCGTCAGTCGATAGAATTCTTTAATTCCCATCCGTCAGATACGCCCGTATGGACGCGACGGACGACGCCCACCGTTTGACGACGGTCGAGGACCTCCCCGAAAACGATTCCTTTCTGTTCACGGTTCGCGAACGCGACGGCTCACAGGAGGAAGTGATTCTCGTGAACGGTGGCGACTGCATCGCCGCGTGGAAGAACTTCTGCCAGCACGAAACCGACCAGCGTCTCGACCGGGGGTTCGGGGCGGCGATGCGCGACGGCGACATCATCTGCCCGAAACACGGGTCGATGTTCGACGGTTGTTCCGGCCACTGCGACAACGGCAAAGCGTCGGGTTCGACGCTCCTCTCGGTCGACGTCACCGAGGACGACGGCGAGATTTACCTGACCGACCGAACCTGCGACTTCGATCACGAGGGGGGAATCGAGGAGGACGATGACGACGATATGCCGAGTTCGTCGTCACATCTCACGTTTTAGACGTTAGTTGGATACAGTTATCCGCCGCGACCGGTAGCGATTATTCCGGAATTCTCAGAAGGGTTCTGTAGAGTTTTATCGAGCTGTCGGTCGAACGGATAGTCATGGTCGTTGTTGATAACCGTCTGGTCGATGATCTCTCGCTGCGCGACCGCGAGTACGAAATCGACGACTTCGTCAGATATCTCGAACGGCATCACCACGGGGAAGAACCCGGGCTTTCGCGGGAACGGATCGACGCCTACGCCGACGCGCTCGATTACGACAGGGATCGGACGAACGCCTTGCTCGAAGAGCGACTGACGGACTCGGAGACGTGGACGCCCGGAAACAACCTGTACCGAGTCGGGGAGAACGTCAGCATCTACCCACCGTCGTGGCACGATCAGTTGGACGACACGATAGACCTCGCCGAGTACGTTCGCGTCATGCTCGCCGAAAAGGAGGCCAAGAGTGGCCGACTGAATTCCGCTCAGCGAGGAGTCCCACAACCCGACATGCTCACCGCGATAGAGATTTTCGCCGACCTCGACCGCGAGATGGGCGAACAACTGCTACAGAAACAACGACAGGAGGGTTCTATCGTGATATTCGCCTCGCAAAACCCCGAGGACCTCGTGCGACTGCCGGAGATGACGGAGTAACTACGAACGATGAAAGTAGCGACAACACTCAACGAACGCGACCACCTCGAACTGTTCGTCCTCATCGACGAAACGGTGTACACCAGCAGACAGACCGGGTCGGAGACGGAGTGGACCGACTGGGAGCAACTCGTCGGTGCCGAAGGAAAGGCGATAGCGTCCGGGCGCAACGAGGACGGACGGCCCGAGGTGTTCCTCACCGACCCGGCGGACGGAACGTATCACAATCGACGGGAACCGCTGGGTACCGACGAAGCCGCGACCGAATGGGAGGGCTGGCGACTGCTCTCCGACGATCCGATCACGGGCGAGTCGATAGCCGTCGCACCCAACGGTGATCGACGGCTCGAAGCCTTCGTCACCGGGCCAGCGAGCGGGACGTTCCACGCGAAACAGACGTCGCCGAACGATGCGACGTGGACCGACTGGGAACAGTTGGGCGATCAAGCCGGGAACGAAATCGTCGTCCAGCAGGCCGCGAACGAACGGTTGCACGCCTTCCTGCTCAGCTACGACGACGAGGCGGCCGATCTGACGGCGGCCGAAAGGGAGTTCCTGTTCGGAATTCACCACTGCTGGCAACTCGAATTGGACGGCAACGAGTGGGCCGACTGGCATCGACGCGGGCGGGCGAACGGTCACTCGCTCGCCGTCGCGGAGAACAACGACGGGAAGTTCGAGATATTCCTCGTCCGGGACGACGAGACGCCGCTCTACCTCCGACAGCTCGGATTCGAGGAGATCGAGTGGGAGGAGGAATGGAGCGAACTGAGCTATCCCGAGCGGTTCCAGGTGTTCCACCGACCGAAGGCGAAATCGCTGGCAGTCGGGCGACACGCCGACGGCCGCCTCGAAGCGTTCATCACCGGAAAACGCCTCCACCATCTCTCGCAGATGGCACCGAACGGTGACTGGTCGCTGTGGGAGCGGTTCGGGAGGGTCAAATGCGCCGGTCTCTCCGTCGCACGGACGGCGGACGAACGCCTCGTCGTGTTCGGTCTCGAAGACATACCGGAAGTGTCGCGGCAGCCGAAGATTCACCAGCGATGGGAAATCGAACCGAACGGCAAGTGGTCGAAGTGGCACTCGCGCACGATTTAGGGGGGTAACGGCGAGTTTAGCGACAGAGTTTAGCGACGAGTCGTCACGTGAATTTGTTGCGAGGCGTCGCGGAGGTCGAATTGTCGGCGATTTCGAATCGACTACCGAGTTCGGGCGCGTTCGCATCGAAACCGTCGTCCCGCAGTTCCTCGGCGAACGCGTCGCATCTGTCGCCGTGATTGACGAGGACCGTCGAATCCCGATACGAATCGAGGAAGTCGAGCAACCCGTTCCGGTCGGCGTGGGCCGAGAAGTCGTAGGATTCGACCTGCGCGCTGACGGGCATGACGCGACCGTCGATTTCGCCGCGGCCGTGGTTCAGCAGTTCCCTTCCGGGCGTTCCTTCGACCTGATAGCCGGTCATCGTGATCTTGTTGACCGGATTGGCGCGGATTTCGGGAATGTACGTCATCGCCGGACCACCGGTAAGCATCCCGCTTGTCGTCACGATGACGGTGTTCTTCCGCGCGATTCGCTTTCGCTGGCCGTTTCTCCCCGTCACGAACCGGGCGTTCGAGACGGCGCGCTGGAAGGCGTCCGGGTCACGGAGGAACTCGGACTGCTGTTGGAGCATTCTGGTGACTTGCGTTCCCATCCCGTCCACGTAGCAGTCGATGTCGTGGGCCTCACAGACCATCAATACCTCCTGTGTCCGGCCGATGGCGAACGCCGGGACGACCACGGTTCCGCCCTCCCACACCGTCGTCTTCACGCTTTCGGCGAACTCCCGTTCCGTCGTCTTCCGCTCACCGCGCTCCACGTCGGAGTACGTGCTCTCGCAGATGACCACGTCCGCGTCGGGGCGGGCAGTCGTGCCCGACAGCAACCGCTGGTCGCCGGTGTGGAAGTCGGCGGTGTAGAGCAGTTCGGTGTCCCCGTCGTCGATGAGCACGTGCGCGCTCCCCGGAATGTGGCCAGCGTTGAAAAACGTGATTTCGTGGCCCGCGGCTTCGAACGACTCCTCGTAGCCGTGCAGTTCCGACACCTGGGCCAAGCGTTTCAGTTCGGCCTCGGTGAACGGACAGTCGTAGCTTCCGCCGTGGAGTTTCAGGGTGTCCCGCGCGAGGATGCGCGTCAGTTCGTACGTCGGCGGCGTCCAGTGAATCGGCGGCCGGTCGTCGCCCGCGAGCAGGGACGGGAGGATGCCGACGTGGTCGAGATGGCCGTGCGAGACGACGACGGCATCTGGGTCCACGTCCTTGACGGGGTACTGTGGCGGATTACCGGTCAGCATCCCGTAATCGAGCAGGAGGGAGTCGTTGACGAGAATCGCGCTGCGCCCCACCTCGCGCGCGCCGCCGAGAAACTCGATATTCATTGTCGGTGCTAACGGCCGGAGCCGTTTTTCTTCGTCGGTTCGGAAGCGTGTCTGAAAATGCCACACCGCGGCCGGTTCCTGACCATTTATCACCACGAACCTCCGAGTTCTCAGTGATGTCGGACAGAGCCTACACCTTGGACGGCGACTGGAACGCCCTCTACATCGACGGCGAATGGATCGACGGCGGCGACCGGGACGAAATCGAAGTGACGAACCCGGCGACCCAGGAGAAAGTCACGTCGGTCCCCGCCGCGACCGAGGACGACGTGAACCGCGCCTACGAGGCCGCCGCCGAGGCGCAGGCCGACTGGGCCGACCTGCCGCCGAGCAAACGAGTCGGCGTCGTCCAGTCCGCACTCGACCTGCTGGACGAACACCGAAACGACATTCTCCACGCGCTCGCCGTCGAGTCCGGAAGCGCGAACATGAAAGCGTTCGCCGAGTGGCAGACCGCCCGCGGTATCACCCAGCAGGCGGCCGAGTTCCCGTTCCGCGTCGGCGGCGAAATCAAGGACTCGATGATTCCCGGCAAGGAGAACCACGTCAAGCGCGTGCCGATGGGCGTCGTCGGCGTCATCTCGCCGTGGAACTTCCCGTTCAACCTCTCGATGCGCGCCGTCGCACCCGCGCTGGCGCTCGGCAACGCGGTCGTCCTGAAACCCGCTTCGCCGACGCCCGTCACCGGCGGTCTCCTCCTCGCCAAAATCTTCGAGGAGGCCGAACTGCCCGAGGGACTGCTCAACGTCGTCCCCGGCAAGGGTTCAGAAATCGGCGACCGGATGGCGTCCCACCCTGAACTCGATGTAATGGCGTTCACGGGTTCGACCGAAGTCGGCAAACACGTCGCGGGTCTCGCCGCGGAGAACCTCGCGCTCCCCGCGATGGAACTCGGCGGGAACAACCCGCACGTCGTCACCGAGGACGCGGACCTCGACGCGGCCATCGATTCGGCCGTGTTCGGGTCGTTCCTCCACCAGGGACAGGTGTGCATCTCCATCAACCGCCACCTCGTCCACGAGGACGTGTACGACGAGTACGTCGAGAAGTTGACCGAGCGCGCCGAAGGACTCCCCATCGGCGACCCGACGGACCGCGACAACGTCATCGGCCCCATCATCGACGAGGGTCAGCGCGACCAGATGCTCGACTACATCGACTCGACGGTCGAGGAGGGCGCGACCCTCGAAACCGGCGGCCACCACGACGGCCTGTTCGTCAAGCCGACGGTCCTCTCCGGCGCGACCAACGACATGGCTGCGTCGTGCAACGAGACGTTCGGTCCCATCGCACCGGTCATCCCGTTCTCCTCCGACGAGGAGGCCATCGAACTCGCGAACGACACCGAGTACGGCCTCGCCGCGTCGGTACACGCGGGCGACCTCGGCCGCGCACAGGACTTCGCCGACGCCATCGATGCCGGGATGGTCCACATCAACGACCAACCCATCAACGAGGAACCCCACGTCCCGTTCGGCGGCGTGAAAGGCTCCGGAATCGGCCGCTACGACGGTGATGCCATCGTCGAGGAACTCACGCAGGAGAAGTGGATTTCGGTGCAGCGCGACCAGCGTCGGTATCCGTTCTAGACGACCCTTTACGACGGTCGAAAGCCAGCAGTTGTGCCGACGCGGCGCAACTGCGGGCGGTTTCCCCGTGAAAGTCGATCAAAAGTATCGTCAGAACTTCGCTCTGATGAGCCTTTGCTCGCGGCGGAGTTTCGTGAGCAACCCCACAATTTCACGTCTCGACGCGCAGCGTGAATCCCCACTTCGCGTATCCTTCATCTTCGACCGAGAGCGTTTCCTCGAACGAATACTCTCCCGGTTCGAGGGGGTTTTCCGACCGGTGGTCACCCCAGATTTCGGCACGACAGGACAGCGTCTCGCCCTTCTCCGTTTCCCTCCGCATGAGGCCCAGCGGGTGGCCGAAATCGTCGTTTGCGGGGAGGACCGGTATCCAACATTCCGGTTCGTCCATCTTCCGTTCGTACCCGTTGGGGGACGAAAGCAGTACCAGCCCGGTTTCGGGTCGAGAACAACAGCAGGGAAGTTCGATCGGGACGGTTTTCCCGAACAGGAGTGCGGCCGCGTCCCCGTTCCACTTCACCCCGATTTCTATCGTCGCCGTGGCTTCCGCGGTGATCTCCTCGTCGATCGTCCCGACGGATACGCTGGCTCTCGGGTCGGCGGGTTGGTCTACCCGTTCGATTCGGATCGTCTTCGTACTCCCCATGTTCTCCATTTCGGTGGAACTGAACATCAAAGGGAGGCCGCTACTCCACCGCGAACCCCAATTTCCACCTACTCCTTCGATGCCGACTCGACGACTTCCTTCTCCGACCCCTCGATGACGGTCCGTTTCGGAATATCGTTCTTCACCTTCGGACGGCGCGAGAGCAACCGCTGGACGAGCGTGAGTTCGTTCGGGGCCTCCTTCTCGATGGTGTGGTACTCGATTACGACGTTTCCTTCCTCCTCGTCGATTTTGAAGTAGTTCAGTCGGTAGGAGGGGTAGTACACCGGCGGCAAGATGCCGATCCACGTCGAGGTCCGGTGCAGTCGCTTGAGCCACGTTCCGGTATTGATGATGACGCGCTCGCCCACGTTCGTGAGCGAGACGCGGTGGGTGTGGCCGTAGATGTACGCCACCACGTCGGGGAACTCCTCGAACACGTCCTCGGCGGCGGCGACGTAGGGCGCGTCGGCCGGTTTGTCCGGCTTCTCCTGTCTGACGAGGCCGAACCGTTCGAGCGTCTTTCGCACGTCGCGGGCGAAGAAGTACAGCGGTATCGAGACGAGAATGAGGAGACCGACGACGACGAGGTTGACGTAGATGACGAACTCCACGAGGTCGCCGACCAGTCCGAACTGGTGGAGAAATTCCGTCGTGAGGTTCGAGATGAGATGCGTTCCGAGGACCCCGGTCGCTTCCAGCACGAGGACGAGGAGATACAGCAGGCTGATCTGGAAGAGCAACAGGAACGGTAACGCGCCGTAGCGCAGAAACGGGTTCATCTCGCGGTAGAAGTAGTTCGATGCGATCCAGTCCGGAATCTCTTCGAGCGGCGTGAGCGACTGGATGTCCTTGAGCCAGTTGTACTTCCCCCGCCCCGAAAGCTGTCCGGCCTTTCCCGTGATGTGGCGGTTGACGAAGTAGCCGAGCGGGTTCGCACGCGGGTTGCCGAACTCCGGCATGCGGTTGTGTGCATCCTCCTGCATGCCGTGTTCGATCCAGATTTTCTTTCCGGCGACGGACCGAGTCAGCGACAGCGTCGAGTCGAGGTTCACGTTGTACTCGGCCAGTCGCCTCTCGTACTCCGGATACCCGGCGAGTTCGGCGTCGTGGTTGCCGGGAATGAGCGTGATGGTGACGTTCTCGCCCGTCTTTCGAAACTGGTCGAACAGTTTCGGGTGGTGTTCGACCAGCAGGTCGAACTTCTTCATCCCGGCCGATTGGGTGAACTCCCACAGGCCGAAGGCGTCGCCGAGAATTACCAGTTCGGCGTCTTCGTCCGTCGTTTCGAGCATCCGCAGGAACTCGACGAACTCGTCCTCGAACTCACACTTCTGTAGCTCCTCGTCCCCGCCGACGTGCAGGTCACTGACAAAGTAATAGGTTTCCGACATTCGTCCCCCCTGCCACCAACGAACGACCGGCCCATGCAAAGCGGTTTCGTCCGAAAGCCCTTTTCGATGTCCTTTTAGGGTGCGACCGATATTCGTTCCGTATGGCAAACTTTCAGGTCGTCGTTGCTGACCCCGAGTCCGGGGTGGCCTATCAGCGCGAAGTAGACGGACAGGACGCAAACCGATTCCTCGGCAAGTCTATCGGTGAGGACGTCGACGGCAGTGCCGTCGGCCTCGACGGGTATTCCGTCGAAATCACCGGTGGCTCGGACAACGCCGGTCGTCCGATGCGCGGCGACGTCGCAGGCCCGAACCTCAAGGACGTGCTCCTCGAAGGCGGCACGGGTTACAACCCCGAGCGAGACGGCGAGCGACGACGCATCTCGGTCCGCGGCAAGGAAGTCAGCGAGGTAGTCGCGCAACTCAACGTCACGATCTCGGAATACGGCGACGAATCCGTCGAATCCCTCTACGGCGAGGGCGACGACGAGGAAGACGACGAGTAACGCGGCGGAACACTCAAACATATACACCATCTTTTCACGATTATGACCCAGCGGGTTTCTAGTGATACGACCGAAACCGTCAGGGCGACACTGGCGCAGGCGGGTGCGACGCATCGTGCGAACATCGAGATTTCCGGGGACGACGAGGACGCGTTTCCGGCCGATGAAATCGTCCGTATCGTCATGGACGATACGGAGTACCGCGCTCGGATCGAACGGCCGCTAACCGGCGACGGACGGCTTATTCGCGGGGTGTACGATACGCCGCGACTCGCGCGGAATCCCGGCGAAGGAGAGAACAGACTCGCCGAGTGGTTCGACGAGAGCAACCGTTCGTTCGGCCAGTCGGTGCTCATCGACGTGGTCGAGGAGGGGTTCAAATACGGGATTCGACAACCCGGTTCGCGGGCGGTGTACGAGGCGACGGAAGAACCGGACGGCAGCCTTGCGGATATCGCACGCCAAGTCGAGGACCAATGAGCAAGCGAGACGAGTTTTTGGCCGGTGACCGTCCGGACGACGTCGCGCTCTTTCTCGCCGATTCGTTCGTCTCCCGGGACACGCTGACGGAGTACGGCGAGTCGGTACCCGGTGGGACGCTGCTCATCGTCCCCGGCGAAACCGGTCGAAGCGTGTTCAAGAAGGCGACCGGAATGGACGCGATGAACTTCGCGAAACAGGCGATGGGAACCGAAGGGACCGTCGCGCCGACGCTCGACGGCGGCGACTGCCCGGAGGGTGACCACGACGTGAAGTTCGTTTTCGCGTTCGCCGAGGAACAAAACGAGGACGTCGGTGGCCTATACGCGGAGGGGGACGTGATTCACGCCTACGCCTACTGTGACTGTGGCACCGCGTTCTCACAGAAGTGGGTCGCTGGCGAACGCGAAGACGCACGAGCGGAGTGAGAATTCGATCTTGAATTCGTTATTCGATCCCGAATTCGTTACCGTTCGTAATGAGTTAGGTATATGTCTTTTGGCCCTGTTGGTGCAGAGAGCTAGATGGCGAATGTAGACCCGGTTTCGATCGGTCACGACTTCCCCGCCGAAATCCGTGTGCTCCACGTCGACAACGATGAGAGATTTCTCCAGTTATCCAGAACGACCTTGGAAGCGGAGGATGGCATCGGAGAGGTCGTCAGCGTTACGAACAACGCGGAAGCGACGGAGTACCTCTTCGACCGTGACATCGATATCGACTGCGTCGTCAGCGATTACGAACTCGAAGACGGGTCCGGATTGAAGCTGCTCGAACAGGTCCGTGACCGCTGTCCGTACATTCCGTTTCTCATGTTTACAGGGACTGGAAGCGAGGACGTTGCAAGCGGTGCTATTTCCGCCGGTGCGACAAACTACCTCCAGAAGGGGACGTCCGGTGCTCGGTTCGTCACGCTGGCGTCCCAAATCCAGCAAGCGGTGTCACACCGCTACGTGGAAAAACAAGTCCACCGAGGGTTTCGAGCCATCGACACGACCAGCGAAGGTATCGCGTTGCTCACGAACGATTTCCGTTTCAATTACGTCAACGAAGCGTACGCCGACCTGTTCGGGTACGACTCGTCCACCCTCATCGGAGGGGAGTGGAAGGAGACGCTCACGGACGAGGCGGACGACCGCCTTCAGTCCGAGATAATCTCCGAAGTCGATTCTGCCGGGGAGTGGAACGGCGACATCACGGGGGAACGTCACGACGGCAGTACCCTCACGCTGACGCTCACCGTCTCGGTCGTCGCGGAAGACGAGTACGTCTGTGCCGTCCGAGACGTCACCGAGCGCAAGGAGCGTGAACGCGCGCTCGTCCGGGAGAACGAGCGACTCGACGAGTTCGCGAGTCAGGTCTCCCACGACCTCCGTGGGCCGTTGAGCATCATCTACGGCTATCTCAACTTGGCCCGTAAAACGGGGGAAGAGGAACATTTCGACGAGGTGGAGACGGCCGCGGATCGCATCGAGGCCATCATCTCCGACCTCCTCGAAATCGCACGAGAAGGGCAGAAGACGCTGAAACTGGAGGAGGTCGAACTCGTCGAGTTCGCCATCGACGTGTGGAACGGCGTCGAAAGCGAGTCGGCGACCCTCGACGTCGAGTCGACGAACGGCCGAATTCTCGCCGACCGCGACCGTTTGACCGAGTTGTTTGCGAACCTGTTTCGAAACGCGATCGAACACGGTGGCGACGACGTGACCATTTCTCTCGGCAGGACGCCGGACGGGTTTTACGTCGCTGACGACGGCCCCGGGATTCCGGAGGAGCAACGCGAACGGGTGTTGGAATCGGGGTACTCGACGGAACAGTCCGGAACCGGACTCGGCTTGAGTATCGTCCAGCAGATCGCCGACTCCCACGGATGGACGATTGCGATCGGTGACAGCACCGGCGGCGGTGCTCGGTTCGCGTTCTCCGACGTCGAATATCCGGGCATACAGTGACACCTTTCCCTCGGATTTTCCCGATTTTTCCAATCGACCCGACATCGCTTTCCCCTTCCCTGCCGACGATTACCTATGGCAGAGCGGGTGCCCATCGACAACTGGGGCGCAATCGAAACCAACCTCCGGCAGTTCGCTCCGGACGTTGACGAACACGGGTCGAAACTCGTCGCGCGGATGGGTGTCGCCCGGTTTACCGTCACGCGTGACGGGCACGTTACGGCCGGAATGCCGTTTCACGAGTTCGACGGACGCGCCGATTGGGTCGTCTTCGACCACGACGCGGGCGCGATTCGAATCGAGCGAGCAGGGGTGACCTACGTGTTCCGCAAACCATAGCGCAAGCGACTTCCCGCCGCGACGTGACCGTGCCGACGATGACATTCGACGCGGCGACGGTCGGGAGCGCGCTCGTTGACCACGTCTACTCGCTCTCGAACCTCCCGGAGCCGGACGGCGGCGCGTTCGTCCGCGACGAATCCCGTGCCGCCGGTGGCGTCGCGGCGAACGTCGCAACCGCGCTCTCACGACTCGGCCGCGACACCGGCGTCGTGGCACGCGTCGGCGACGACGAGGAAGGGGAATTCGTGAAAAGCGACCTCGAAGCCCGCGGCATCGACACGACCCGCGTTCGCCGCGGCGACGAAGACTCTTCGTACTGTCTGATCCTCCGCGACCCCGACGGCGAGCGTATGATCATCGCGGGCGGGGACGCCGTACCCGCACTCCGACTCGACGACGCCGACCTCGACTACCTCCGGCGCGCCCGCGTCGTGTTCACCAGCGCGTACGCCCCCGACGAAGTCGTCTCGCGCCTCGTTTCCGCCCGGAGAGCGGGCGACTTGCCGCCGCTCGTCTTCGACCTCTCCGGCCCGCTCTCAGAACTCGACGGCCGGGGCGTCACCCGTGAAACGTTGGACGACGCGCTCCCCGTCTTCGACCTGCTGGTCACCAGCGAGGTTCCGGTCCGGTCGTATCTCGGCGTCGGTCCACACGAGGCCGTCGAGACGTTCCGCGAGAGGGGTGTGAAACGAGGCGCGGTGACGCGCGGCGCGGACGGTGCGCTGCTGTTCGACGCGTCGGAGACGGTCGAGATACCCGCCTTCGACGTTCCCGTGACCGACACGACCGGTGCGGGGGACGGTCACACTGCTGGCCTGATCCACGAGTGGATTTTGGGAGCGGGGAGAATGGTCGAGGCGGGGGAGTTCGCGGCCGCCGTGGCCGCACTGAACTGCGGCGCGGAGGGCGCGAGGGATGGCTTGCCGACGGAAAACGAGATCGAAGAGTTTCTGTGAACGGTCACAGCTCCTTTTTCATCTCGATAACCGTCCCCGTCACACCCGTCGATTTGCTGCTGGAGAACTCGTGTGTGTACTCCTTCACGCGTTCGTATCCGTGTTTCTCGTAGAACGAAACCGCGTTCAACGACGCCGAGAGGCCGAGGGCGTGCGTATCCCGGTCACGCATCCGTCGTTCTATCTCCGAGAGTACCGCGGAGCCAACTCCCGTCCGGGAGACCGACGGGTGAACATACACACCTGTGACTTCCGCCTCCACTGTGGCCTCGTACTCCTCGGGCGATTCGAGTGTGGCCGACCCGAACGCCACGACGGTTCCTTCGTCCTCCGCGACGACGAACTCGGTCTCCTCGTTTTCGATAACTGATGAGTAGTCGGCGGACTCACAACCTCTCGCCCACGCCGCGACCTGCGGTTCCGCGTATCCTTCCGGGCCGAGTTCCGTGATTGATTCCGAATGAACGCTCCGGACTGCCTCGGCGTCGTCGGTCGTTGCGTCACGAACGTGCATGGAGAAATGTTAGTTCCAGCGGTCATCTTCGGTTCGGTTCTGCAGATTGGTCTGTGTAACCTCGGTAGGAGTGGTGGAAAGACATGGATGTATTCGTGAGACACCCCTTTCTGCTCACCTCACCGTACTGAATTTGATTTTGATGCGATTGCAGCTACCGAGCCGCATGAATACCGTCCTACAACCGATTCCGCACCACACCACGCCCTCCCCAGCCGATTCCTCCGGGAGAGCTTCGCTCTCCCGTGCTCTTGTTCACTCCTTCGTCCTCATCAGCGTGAAACGTCGGCTTCCAGCGGGACCTTCGGTCCCAACCGGCTCACGAGAACTCCCATCGTCACTTCGTTTCTCAGGCCGTCATCCCTCGCGCGCCGCTCGTATTCACTCGCTTCCGCGCGCCACTCGGTTAGGACGGGTTAGGCGATACGAGTGGGCTACACGAGAACCGAAGGAGCATCCGTTCGTAGCGAGCGTAGTGGGTATCTCAAAGCCCCTCGACTAGTCCCCGAACCCGCTCCTCGTCCACTCGGTTCGTCGTCTCGCCGCCTTCTTTCAACGCCGTGCCGACGATAGCGCCGTCCGCGATATTCAACAGGTCACGCACGTTTTCGGCCGTCGTTCCGCTCCCGAGAAGCACCGGCGCGTCCGATCCGATTCCGTCCCGGCACGCGACGACGGCTTCCAGCATCTCGGTGTCCACTTCGTGACCGGTTCCGACGCCGCTCACGACGATACCGTCCGCCCGTCCGCGGCCGAGGGTCTCGTCCACCAGTTCGGAGACGGGGCGTTCCGCGAGTGCGGCGGAGTGTTTCACGTCCACGTCGGCGAGGACCTTCACGTCGGAATCGAGTTCGTCGCGCAGGCGAATCGTCTCGTGTGCGCTCCCCTCGATGATGCCTTGGTCGGTCAGGCGCGCGCCGGTGTGGACGTTCACGCGGATGAACTGGGCGTCGGCCGCGGTCGCTATCGAGAGGGCCGCTTCGGCGTCGTTGCGGAGAACGTTCACGCCGAGCGGGCACTCTGTAGCCTGTCGGAGTTCGGTGACGACGCGGGTCATGGAGGCGACGACGTGTTTCGGCACGTCGTTCGGGTGGAACGGCGAGTCGCCGAAGTTCTCCACCATGATCGCGTCCACGCCGCCCGATTCGAGCGCGTGGGCGTCGGTGAGCGCGCGGGTCCGGAGCGCGTCGAAGTTGCCGTCGAAACCGGGAGCACCCGGAAGGGCGGGCAGGTGTACCATGCCGACGATGGCGTCGGTGTCGAAAATGACCATACGCGGGCCTCGTTGCGGCCCGGATTAAAAGGTCCGAGTCGTTCGTTCGGGGTCGTTCCGGTTCGCTCCGATTCGCTCTGGTTCGTTCCGGCCCGGAGAGTTCCGTTGCTGTTGGCAGTTAGACACCACAAGGCTTCTACGAGCGGGGCGGCGAAACCCACCCATAACTCGATGACGGACACAAGCTTGGAGACCGAGCGCGTTCCGCGACTGATCCGGGAGATACTCGGCGACCGCACGGTGACGAACGTGGTTCCGGCGGACGAGGGCACTGACGACGTCTTTTTCGTCACCGTCGAGATGCCGGACGGGGACCGATACTGCGTGCTGAAATCCCGTTCGTTCGTGGACCCGCCTTCGTTTCGGGTGGAACCGCGCATTCTCGACTTCGTGAACCGGCGAACCGAAGTTCCGGTTCCGGCCGTTCTCGGATACGTGGACGACCACGATAGTCTGCCCGCGCCGTTCTTCCTGATGGAGCGTGCGCCCGGCGAGCAGGTTTCCGGCCCGGAGTCGCTGACCGACCGCGCCCTCGAACGCACCGCACACGACGCCGGACGGCACCTCGGCGAACTTCACTCCGCGGCCACGTTCGACGGATACGGATGGCTTCGTGCGGGCGTGGACGCCGACAGCGAACCGACCGTCGGTGGTCTCTCTATCACCGACCTCGAACCAGATTGGCCCTCACGGCTCCGGTCCTACGCGGAAGGAAACCTCGCCCGCATCGAGGACTCCGGGCGATTTTCGGATCTGACCGACGACCTCCGTGCCGGACTCGACCACTACCTCGAAGTCGTTCCGTCCGACCCCGCCCCGGTGCTCCTCCACGACGACTATCGGTTCGGCAACCTCCTCGTCGACCCGGACACGGGTACCGTGCGGACGGTGCTCGACTGGGGCAACCAGTTCACCGGCCACTGCGAGTTCGACCTCGCGACCACCGAACACTACCTCTGCGGTCGTCGCCCGCTGGACGACGAACGTCGGAACATCGTCCACGAGGCGTTGCTTTCGGGGTATGCGCAAACGGACGAACTGACGCGCGACGACGAGTTCAGACGACGGCAGCGGGCCTACCGCTTCATCGGACAACTCTCCCCGCTCGCGTGGTTCGATCTCTGGTACGGTGGGCGCGACGATTCGGATGAGATCGAGACTCGGCAGAAGGAACTCGCGCTGTCGTTGCTTCCGTAGCCCCGAATCAGTTCCTCGTGTTCTCCGGTCACTGAACCGTCGGTTGCTTATAAACGAGACGTAGTGAACGGTGTGATCGTCCAAGCCGAAGGAGTGATCATAACGATAAGCGTTCTCCGAACCGCTCCGACGTGCCCACGGGAACCTGGTCCAGCATGTACTTGCGGGGCGAAAAGGGATGTTCGACACGGTGGGCTCACCATCAGAATCCAAACCGGATACGAACGTGGACGAACGATGATCTATCGTTACTGATCAGTTACTGTGTTCTCGCAGGCGATGTGCGAGTTGACCGATATTGGTCCATCCGCGCAGTTTTCCGCTCTCTCGATCGAACTTGATGACATCGTGCTCGGCGAGTAGTGGTAGATGATCGTTCCAGACAGCCTCGGAGATCGCTTCGAAGAGGTGGGTCGGTGTACCACTGGAACACTCCTCCAACTCTTGGTACGTGAGGTGCTCGATTAGCGATTCGATTTCGACCGGGCCGTCGCATACTTGTAAGTAAGAGAGGATCACGCGTCGCCGTTGGCTCGAAAGCAATTCGCCGACTTCCGTCTCCGAAAGTCTCCCGTCAGTTGCATCGTTGGAACTACTTTCGAGGTCTTCGGTCACTTTTTGGAGTTGCATATGTTTGCTCATTGCTCCCGACGTCCTTTCATCCATTTTGTAGTAATTCCCGTGTCGATGAATATCTCGCTGTTGCGTATGTCACCGTATAAAATGGGGTCCAGTAGGCGAATATATTCGTAAAACCGATAGGAGCAGTGAACGCAAATCCCAAACTGCTTCGAGGAAGAATGATCGGTACCCAGGGGAGACAACTCCCCACGCTGTCCCAATCTTCCAGTTTTCGTTACTAATCCGCATCAATCGACTGCTTGGCCGTTCTTAACGGCAGTGCCATCCATGCAGGTTAAACAGTCACGAACACCATTTTATTATCGCCAAAGGAACGTGCAGAACAGCGCGTACGAAGTTACAGCAGTTTTGATACCGGATAGCTTCAAGAAGCGCTGCCGGAGTACAGCATTGAAAACATAGAGATGAGGTATCCGCATTATCTTTCGCCAGAGGATGTTTATAACTACAGGCCGGAGGTTTGGATGGAGTGTTCGTTGCGGAAATTCCCCGAATAATCACGCACTCTGGGGAGAGACTACAACCATGGGAGAGACAACAACCAACACACCAAGCGACGAGCAAACGACCATGGCAGAGCCCTCGATCACGGTGTTGATCCACACCGAGATTGCTGCCCGTGACGGTCCCGATACGAGCGAATGCCCGCCGTTGTACGAGGCTATCGACCCGGACGCTCTTGACACGCTGTTCGCTCCACTCCACCGGGAGACCGAACGAAACGGGAAAGTGATTTTCGACTACTGTGGCTATCAGATCACGGTCAACGCTGATCGGACGATCGAACTCGAACCACTCGATGCCGAGGGGAACGAGATACTGTGATTCTAGTCGGCTACCGCGTCTTCGTTGGTCGTTGATCGGAACGGGTGGTTCTGGGATACCGGCGTTTTCACCGAACGCGTGGTCACTGACATCTCCGTCGCCACGTCGGACCCGTTCGGAGAGCGTTCGATGTGTGACCCCAAACGCTTCGGCTAAATCGTCGGCAGTGATCTCACGAGGAACTGAACACGAGGAATCGAATCGTCGTACGCCCGACGAACCGCGTTTTTATCGATCATCCGTATCGAGTGGCAAAGAATAGCAGTTGATTTTTTGCACCGTTCGGGACGGGCCGTTCGAAGTGGCCTTATTCGTCTGCGTCCAGTTCGTCGGCCGCACCAGACTCGGCTTCCGCGTCGTCGGCCGTATCCGCCGCCTTCGCCGCCTCGTCGTCCTCGTGTTTCAGGGCCCAGAACGCCTCCAGAATCACCTGTTTGGTCACCGCGCCCTGCGTGGTCCAGTGGTGGGCGTAGTCCAGCATGTCGTCGTAGATGCTCGGTTTGCAACCCGCCGCTTTCGGGTGTCCGCCGCCGTTGACCTGCCGGGCGACCTCGTGGCAGCGCTCGAACTCGTCGGTGCCGCGAATGCTCGCGCTTCCGGCGGGCTTGACGACGACCGAGGCGTCAGCACCCTGTTCGCGCATCGCTTCCGCGACCTCGTTCTGCGAACAGCGGCCGTAAGTGACCCCGACCGTCCAGTCGCCGATTCGCTTCATCTCGGCGCGGGAAACCGCCCGCTCGATGAGCGCCTCCTTCTCGACGCGCTGTTCCGCGAGGAACTCCTCGACTTCCGTGGGGAGTTCCGCGCCGTGTTCCTGAATGACCTCCATGTACTCCTCGGGTTCCGCCCAGTAGGAGTAGTCCGCCAAGTCGTCGCTCCGCGGGTCCTCGCGAAGCCACAAGTCGTGGTCGCGCGTGACTTCCGCGAGTTCGACGAGGTAGTCCGGGAAGTCGTAATCGAGCGAGCGGGCAACCACGTCGGCGGTACACTCCTCGTCGGATTCGCCGACGACGAGTTCGATACCGAGCGCGCGAACGGCGTCGGCCACGGCCTCGTCCCACTGGTGGTGATCGAACCAGAAGACCTCGTTCGCCTCCTCCACGAGGACTTCGAGTTCCGTCGCTATCGGCTCGTAGGCGTCGGGACAGAGGTCGCAGATGAAGACGGTCGCACCGGGTTCGCTGTACGCGACGACCCGTTCGAGGGCGTCCGCGAGGTCGTGCGGTCCGGCGTCGATGAGCGCCGTCTCGCCGTAGGCTTCGCGAACGAGCGCGGTTGCCGCCAGTCCGTCGGCGTCCGGGTCGGCGACGACGGCCCGTTCTGCACCCTCCAACTCCTCTTTCGCTTCCTGTTCTTCCTGCCGTGCTTCGAGCGAGTCGGGAAAGAAAAAGCCCTCGCCCGGGAGGAGCGATTTCCGTTCGAGCGAGAGGTTCTCGTCGTCGATAACCCAATCTTTCATACCTTCCCTCATACCCCTGTCCCAAAGAGTTACCGGGTATGGCTCCGGGAAGACGAAGTTATTCGAACGTTCGGGAGATGCCGTTCCGTTCGAGGAGGTGACGGACCATGTTCAGCGTCCAGTTGATCCGCGTGTCGAGGTCCGTACCGTATCGCGTCGTATCGAGGAGATAGGCGGGAATCTCCATGTCGCGGCCGACTTTTCCGGCCAGGAGGGGTTCGCTCCCGTCGAGCAACCGCCCCATCTTGAACTCGTAGTACTCGGGGAGCGAGTTGGCGAGGTGGTGGTTGTTCATGTACGACGCCGTTTTCGTCGCGTCCCGGTCGGCACCTTCCGAAGTCGTCGGGAAGATGGCTTGTCCGGTTCCGTCCGGCGTATCCGCATCCCAAAGGATGCCCTTCGAGCTATGGAGGGTCAACACCGTCTTCGGGTCGTGGCGGTCGATCTCGTACCAGAGCGCGCGCGCGAGCGCCGTTCTCGGTTCGCGCCCCGGGTGGAACTCCGCGTTCAGGTTCCCGTCGTCGTTTAGATACGCGCCCCGTTCGATAGCGACCGGGTTCGCTCGCGGAATCACGACGAGTTTCCCCTTATCGATGGACCATTCGGCGATACCACCGGCGGCCCGGTATCCGGCCGGTTCGTTGCCGTGGATGCCACCGACGACGACGGCCGTCGGACCCGGTTCTCCTGATTTGACGACGTGCACGTCCGTTTCGTCGTCCGTTCCGCGCCGAATCGAGTGAGACGTTCGCTCCTCGCCCGCCGCCGCACCGACTCCCGTCGCAACCGTCGCCGCCGCGAGAACGCTTCCCGATTTCAGTAGAAATCCGCGCCGTGAGCTGCGAGTGGCAGATACTGCTCGTTCCGATCGTGAACTCTGGCTGTCAACCATCTGGAAGTGAAACTCCTCACGTCCGAATATTATGTATTTCTAACGAAAAAATATATATTTATCCGAACAGACAAAAGAATTCTACCGGGTGTGGAATTCTGCGTCGAAAAGCGGGTCAGAGATCCGCCGAACGAAACCGCCGGTAGCCGAGCGCGACCGGGACCACGGCCCATCCGATGAGGACGAGGAGGGCGAACCAGCCGGACCGATAGAACGTGGATGCGGCGTGTCCGTGCACCAGCGAACTCATCCCGTTCGAGTAGGCCTGGATGGGACTGAGGCTGTCGATGACTTTCGCCCAGACGGGTTCCGCGCCACCCGGCATCGAAAAGCCGTTGAGCACGTATCGGATCACCATCGGAATCGTTGACCAGCCCACGAGCGTCAGGAGAAAGAACCCGACGCTCGTCGCCATCGCGCGGTTGCTCGTGGGCGAGGCGGCCGAGAGACAGACCGCCGAACTAGTGTACGCCGCGGCGAGGAGCAGGACGAGGACGAGGAACAGCGCGTACCCGACGATGGGGAGCGTCCCGCCGAGGACGACGAAGACGAGCGTCGAGACGAGGATGCCGATGATCGCTGCCGCGCCGACGACTGCGGCCCGTCCGATGGCCTTCCCGGAAATCACGTCCAACCGGGTGTACGGGAGCGCGAGCAGGAGTTTCAGGCTGCCGAGTTCGCGTTCGCCCGCGATAGCCCCGTAACTCATCATCAGCCCCGCCAACGGGACGAAAAAGAGGGCCGTCTGCACGAGCCCGAAGAAGCTCTGGTCGCCGGGATGTTGCGCGCGACTCATCCGCAGATACGTCGGAACGGCGAAGAACAGGACGAACCCGGCGGCCGCAGTCGCGAGCGACCACTTCCGGTAGGCGTCGAGGAAGTCCTTTTTCGCCAAAACGGACCAGTTCATGCCGGTACCTCCGCCGTGTAGGTGGCGAACAGTTCTTCGAGCGACGCCTCCTCGGTTTCGAAATCCTCGATAACTGCACCCGTCGATTCGACGACGTCGAGAACGCGCTTTTTCGACTGGTTCGTACAGGCCACCACGAGCGTCGTCCCGTCGGCGACGACGTTCCCGACACCCTCGACGCCACGCACTCTGTCGAGCGTACCCGACGGAATCCGGTCCACTTGGACGGTCAGCGACGCGCCGGAACCGACCGTCTCGCGGAGTCCGTCGATGGAGTTCACTGTGACCAGTTCCCCGTCGTTGAGGATCGCGACGCGGTCACAGACGGCTTCGACCTGTTCCAGGATGTGGCTTGAGAAGAACACGGTCGTCCCGCGGTCGCTCTCCTCCTGGATGATTTCCCGCATCGCCAGTGCACCGTTGGGATCGAGGCCGGTCGTCGGTTCGTCGAGGATGAGCAAGTCGGGGTCGCCGACGAGCGCCATGCCGAGGATGAGTCGCTGAGTCATCCCCTTCGAGAAACCTTCCGCCCGCCGGTCCGCCGCCTCGGGAATGCCAACCCGTTCCAGTATCCTGTCCGGGTCGTCGTTCGCGCCGCGTGTTTCGATGACGAAGTCGAGGTGTTGACGGGCGGTGAGATGGCCGTAAGAATGGTAGGCGTCAGGGAGGACACCGATACGTTCGTGAACGGCGCGGGTTTCCCGCTGGGCGTCGTGGCCGAAGACGCTGACCGTTCCGCTGGTCGGTCTGACGTAGTCGAGAACGATGTCGATGGTGGTCGATTTTCCCGCGCCGTTGGGGCCGAGAAAGCCGAACACCTCACCTTCCTGTATGGAGAGGTTGAGATTGCGGAGGGCGACGACGTTCCCGAATCGCTTGGAGACGTCTATCAATTCGATGGCGGTCATGGCGGCAACATCGTAGCCGTCTGATAAATGTTTTCCTCACGCCTCGCTCGGGTCGAGTTGCCGGACCGTCAACACGGGTGTCGGGCAGGTTCGAACGACGCGTTCGGCGACGCTCCCGATGAGGAATCGGTTTTCGCCGTGTCGTCCTCGCGTCCCTGTCGCGACCACGTCCACGTCGTTGTCACGGGCGTACTCCCCGATTTCGGCGGCCGGATCGCCCTCCCGGACGGCGGTGACGACGCTCCCGTTCGTGTTCTCGCGGACCGATTCCAGCGCCGCTTCGGCTTGCGCTTCGAGCGCGTCGTGAAACTCCTCGCGCAGCGTTTCGGGGGAGGAGTTCACTTCTCCCTCGTCCACGACGTAGAGTGCGTGTACCTCGGCGTCGAAACGGCGCGCGAGGTCGAGCGCGACCGTCACTGCCCGTTCGACGCTCTCGGAACCATCGGTGGCGATAACGACGGTGTCTATCATCGTTTCTCATTCCTCCGGCATCCCGCTTAAAGCCTAAGACTATATTGCACCAATCCAAACGGCTAAGGTCTATGGTGCATGTTATCAGTACGCCCGACGGGGCAAGGTTGCACTCAAGCCGCAATCCCATCCGATTGCGGTTTCTCGACGGGCGAGCGGGAGAAGGCTTTTTGCTTACCTACGCGCACCCACACGTATGTCCGAGTCGTCAGTCGAAGTAAACACGGTACTCGTTCCGGTGGACGGAAGCGACGAATCGGTGCGTGCCGTCGAGTACGCGGTTGCTATCGCCGACCGTTACGGTGCCGATGTTCACGCGCTCTACGTGTTCGGCGAGGAAGTGTCCCGAGCGATCGAGACCGGAACGGTCGAGGAGGACGACATCATCGACGAGACGGAATCGTTCATCGACGGTGCACGCGCCATCGCCGAGAACGCCGACGTCGAACTCGGCAGTTCGATAGCCTACGGCTTTTCGACGCACAGCAAACTCCGCCATCCCGGCAGCACCGTGCTCGACAGTGCGGACGAGGTCGATGCCGACTTCATCGTCGTCCCGCGGGAAACGCTCGCCGACGAACCCGGAGACGTGCTCGAAAAAGCGGCGGAGTACGTACTCCTGTACGCCAGTCAACCCGTTCTCTCGGTCTGATTCCGTTCTCTCGGTTAGATGGGCCTCAGAAGTTGGTCATCTTCGATTGAATCCGCCCGTCGTCGATCGCCAACTCCTCGTCCGCGTCCCTGAAATACTCCGCCAGTTCGTCCATCCGTATCTCGTCGCTGTCGTGTAGATAGGCGATTTCGGTGAGCGACAACGCTTCACCCGCTTCCAGTTTGTGTCGCAGTTGCTCGACGGAGAGCGAGTGGAAGGTCAGATCGAGATCGACGCTCGCCACCCTGCCCTCTCTCACCTCCGCCATGTTGATTCCTTCGTGCAATACCGTCTCGAAATCGAGGCTGGTGTCCTCGGTCGCCCGATAGAGGAACGAGACGGCGGACACGAGTGCGTCGAACGCCGCTGCGCCGTCCATGTTTTCGAACCGCTTTTCGAAGATGAGCCGTCGGTCGCGTTCCGGAAGTCGCTCCACGAGGAGTTCGAAATCGCACATCGCGTTGTACGTTCGGTCCCGGATGCGCGCACGCGTGTTGCGTTCCGATTGCGTACTCGCGAGGTCGGACTCGCCGCGAAGATACGCGCGGTCGGCCTGACTCAGGATTCCGCGGGGTCGCTCGTTCCCGTCCATAACTTGTATCAGGTTATAGAATGTGATACACTGATATAAACATAACCGATACTGGGGTATCTATCTTCTATCGTAGGAAAATCCTTATTCGATTGTTTACTGATGGGTAAATCGAGAAAACGATGAGCGAAACCAGTTCGAAACCACGACAAAGCAGCGACGGAGACAACTTGTTCGAAGGGGTGGTGAGCGCCGACGTGATGCAGACGACCGTCTCGCTGGTCGAGGCGTTGGTGGACGAGTGTCACTGCTACTTCGACGACGATGGGTTACGGATTCCGGCGATGGACCCCGCCACCGTGGCCGCCATCGACCTCGTCCTGAAACCCGACGCGTTCGAATCCTACGAGACCGACGGTGCCCACGTCGGCGTCGACGTCCCACGGCTCAGCGACATCGTTGGAATGGCCGACCGCGACCAATTGGTATCGCTTACGCTCGACGCCGAAACGCGAAAACTCGTGATTCGCATCGACGAACTCACGTACACGCTCGCGCTTCTCGACCCCGAAACGGTTCGCTCCCCGCCGAACCGGTCGAACGTCGATCTCGAATTCACCGGGGAAGTCGTCACGGACGCCGAAACCATCAGTCGGGCGGTGACGGCGGCCGATATGGTTTCGAGTCACGTGACGCTCGGAATCGACGCGGAACGGGAACTGTTCTACGCCGAAGCGGACGGCGACACCGACGACGTCTCGCTCGCGCTTCCGGCGGACGACCTCGCGGGGTTCACCCCCGGCGACGCACACGCGCTGTTCTCCATCGACTATCTGACGGCCATCGACCGAGCGATGCCGCGTGATTTGGACGTCGAACTCGAACTCGGCGTCGACATCCCGCTCGCGATGCACCACTCGTTCGCCGAAGGTGCTGGGGTAGTCGATTATCTGGTGTCCCCCCGAATCGCCAAAAGTTGAGACGCGCGTTCGAACCGCGATGACACAACGTTTTTACCCGCAAAAGCCACCCATCGGTGTATGGACCGGACGACGCCGAACGTCACGGCGCACTCACGCGCGATGCCGTACTGGGAGAACGTCATCGGCGACATGGACGCGACAGCGGCGGAATACGACGACGAGGGATGGGAGACGGTACAGCTCCATCCCGGCGACGTGACGCCGCTTTGGCTGGACGAGGACGACGAGTTCGGACTCGACGTGCTCGTTCCGGACAACGAGTTCGAGGAGGTAGAGGAACTGATGGACGACGACGTTTCGTTCGACGCGTTCGAATTCTATCGCGCGCTCGCCGACGGCCTCGTGTTCGGTGTCGTCGTCATGGAAGACCACGACGCCGAAACCGCCGTTCTCTATCCGGTGTACTACGACATGCAGGGAGCGGAGGGAATGTTGGACGACGCGACGGAAGCGGGTGAGATGTACACGTTCGTCCGAACGCTGAGCGAGGACCGCGTCCAGTTCGTTCACGACGACCCGTCGCTGTTCCGGCCGACGGAGGAAGAGATCGAAGCGGCGAGCGCGGATGTGGAAGAAGCGGACGTCGAAGAGTAACGAATCCTACTCCTCACCGTTGATTTCGTGCCCGCAGTGGGGACACTCCATCTCGTCGTGGCGCAACTCCTCGCTCGATTCACGCACCTCGCGCATGACGCTCGAAATCCTGTCCTCGGCGGCGAGTTCGTCCTCGACCGCGAGGTCCACGCCCTCGACTTCGAGCAGGAACTTGGCGACCTCGGTCACCTCGTACATCACGTCGTCCAGTTCCTCGGCGGTGAAAAAGCCGGACATCGCGCCGTAGAGGAACGTCGCACCCGCTTTTCGAACCTTGTCCTCGAACGCCGACCGCGCCTGATTCACCGCCTGCGGGGTGTACGTGTCGGTCATGAACGGGACGAGATACGGGAGGTTGTTCCCGATTTTCGTCATCTCCACGCCGGTTTCGGTTCGGAAGTCCGCACAGAGACGGGCGATGGCCCACTCGCGCGCGGTGATGTAGGTCCGGTCGCGCAGGAACTCGTTGACGCGGTCGTACTGTGCCCCGTCCATCTTCTTGAATCGGGCGTATTTCTGCACCTCCGGCGGTATTTCGGGGGTATCAGGTTCGTCGGGTGCGGTATCGTTTCCGGCATCGGGTGCGGTATCGTTTCCGGCATCGGGTGCGATATCGTTTCCGGCATCGGGTGCGATATCGTTTCCGGCGTCGGGAGTCGTTTCGGCCGCCGATTCGGCGGCCATCTCCTGGGAAACGCCTTCCGCCGTCTCGCGTGTCGTTTCGGCGTGCTCGTCCTCCGTTTCGGGGTCGGGCGGGGAGGGGTCGTTCGACATATCCCGTCGTTACCGAGCGGGGTGCAAAAGCGTATCGCACCCAACTGTTTTGATACCCGGCGGAAATGGAGGTAGTATGAAGGTCTTATTGGGAATCGGCGGGAGCGATGACTCCCTTACCGCGCTCTCCCGAACCGTCGAGCGCGCGGTCGCGGCGGACGACGAACTGACGGTCGCCATCCTTGACAACCCGGAAAGCGATCTGGCGAAGGACGACATCACGGAGAAGGTACAGGCGGTACTGGACGACGTCGGGTTCGACGCGACCGTTCGGGACGTCTCCGGCGACCCCGGGAGCCGACTGCTCGACATCGCCGAAAGCGAAGGGTTCGAACAGATCGTTCTCGGCGGCGGCCAGCGCAGTCCGATGGGGAAGATCCGCTTGGGCCAGATCGCGGAGTTCGTCCTATTGAACTCGCACGTCTCGGTGAAACTAGTACGATGAGTCCCGACCGCCGGTTCCCGGACGAGCCCGCCGGGCCGTTCCCGGAACCACCGCAGACGTTCACCGACCGCGAAGGGCGAGACATCGAGGTCCGTCCCTTCGAGGAGGGGGATGCGGAAGCACTCGTCTCGATGTACGTCGATTTCGACCCGGCCGACCGGGCACAGGGGATTCCCCCGGCCACGGAACCACGGGTGCGCAACTGGGTGGAGACGTTAACCGACGGCGACGGGTTGAACGTCATCGCGTGGGACGGTGACGAGGTCGCGGGTCATGCGACCCTCGTTCCCGACGGGAACTCCTCCTACGAACTCGCCATCTTCGTGCATCAGGGGTACCAACGCGCCGGAATCGGATCGCACCTCATCCGTACCCTCCTCGGCTACGGGCGACAGGAAGGCATCGACAAGGTGTGGCTCACGGTCGAACGATGGAACCGCGCCGCCGTCAACCTCTATCGCAACGTCGGGTTCGAAACCGCCGACGCCGAGAGTTTCGAGCTAGAGATGGTTTTGCGGTTGTGAGATTTTTTCACGGCCATCCTTTCGTTACCGTGTCGTATGCTATATTCAACCGAACGATTTTTGCTCGCGCGACCACCATAGCCGCGTAATCGTGAGCGATCTACTGTCCATCTCGAATCTCAAAACGCAGTTCCACACCGAGCGGGGAACTGTCGAAGCGGTGGACGACTTCGAACTGAATATCCGCGAGGCGAAACGATCGGACTCGTCGGCGAATCAGGGTCCGGAAAGAGTGTTACCGCGCTCTCGGCGATGCAACTCATCGACGACCCGGGTGAAGTCGTCTCGGGTGATATCGAATTCCAACACGCCGAAGTCGCCGAAACGTTCGCCGAGAAATATCCGAGCGGCGTCGGGGAGTTCGTGTTCCCCGACGAGGGCTACATCGACATCATGGCCGCGCCCGAATCCGTCATGCGGGACATCCGCGGCAGCGAGATGGGGATGATCTTCCAGGACCCCATGACCTCGCTCAACCCGGCACTGACCGTCGGCGAGCAGGTGGCCGAAAGCCTTCGACTCCACCAGTACGGCGGCCAGCGAAAGGATAGCTGGTGGAACGCGGTGCGGGAAATCGCCCCGAAACTCGGCAACGACGAAATCGACGGCGAACTCCTCGAAGACACCATCGACATCCTCGAAGAGGTGGGGATTCCGGAACCGGAATCCCGCGTGGAGGAGTACCCACACGAGTTCTCGGGCGGGATGCGCCAGCGCGTCCTCATCGCCATCGCGCTCGCGTGCAAGCCGAAACTGCTCATCGCGGACGAGCCGACGACCGCACTGGACGTGACGATTCAGGCCCAGATTCTCGACCTCATCAACGACCTGCAGGACGAGTTGGGCATGTCCGTCTTCATGATCACCCACGACCTCGGCGTCGTCGCCGAGACCTGTGACCGCGTCGCGGTGATGTACGCGGGCGACCTCGTGGAAGTCGGTCCCGTGGACGAGATTTTCCACAACCCGAGCCACCCGTACACCTACGCGCTCCTCGAATCCGTCCCGCGCGAGGACAAGGAACGGCTGACTCCCATCGAGGGGAACGTTCCCGACCTCATCGACATGCCGCAGGGGTGTCACTTCGCCGACCGCTGTCCGTGGGCGCAACCCGAATGTACGCAGGGTGAAATTCCGAACCTCCAACACGGTCCGGAGGACCTGGACCACCGCGCCAAGTGCGTCCTCGAATCGTTCGACAAAACGGAGTACATCCAGGAACAGGAGAGTCTCACGACCAGTGACCACGAAATCGGCGACACGCTGGTCGAAGTCGATCAACTGAAGAAGCACTACTCGCGCGCGGACGACTTCCTCGACAAGTGGCTCTCGGACGGCGACGACAGCGTGAAAGCGGTCGATGGCATCTCGTTCGACATCTACGAGGGCGAGACCGTGGGGTTGGTTGGCGAGTCCGGCTGTGGCAAATCGACCGCCGGGCGGTCGCTGCTCCGGCTCGAAGACCTGACCGACGGGCGAGTCGTCTTCGCCGGAACGGACCTCGGCGGCTTGGACGGCGACGAGATGCGCGATCGGCGCAAGGACGTCCAGATGATCTTCCAGGACCCGCTGTCCAGTCTGGACCCCCGGATGTCCATCGGGAGTATCATCGCGGAACCGCTCAAGATCCACGGATTGGCGAAGGAGAACCGACGGGAACGCGTGGAGGAACTGATGGAGAACGTCGGCCTCGACCCCAGTCAGCGCGACCGGTACCCGCACGAGATTTCCGGCGGCCAGCGCCAGCGTGTCGGCATCGCCCGCGCGCTCGCGGTGGACCCGGACTTCATCGTCGCCGACGAACCGGTCTCGGCGCTGGACGTCTCCGTGCAGGCCCAGATCATCAACCTGCTCGAAGACCTGCAGGACGAGTTCGGCCTGACGTTCCTGTTCATCGCGCACGACCTCTCCGTGGTTCGGCACATCTCCGACCGTATCGCCGTGATGTACCTCGGCGAAATCGTGGAGATAGCGGACACGGACGAACTGTTTGCCGATCCGAAACACCCCTACACGCAGGCGTTACTCTCGGCGATTCCGGAACCCGACCCGAGAGCGGACACCGACGACCGCGTCATCCTCAAGGGCGACGTTCCGTCGCCCATCGACCCGCCGAGCGGCTGTCACTTCCGGACGCGCTGTCCGCAGATTATCCCACCGGAGGGAATGGACATCGACCAGCAGGCGTACCGCGAAGTGATGAACTACCGCGAGCGAGTCGAAAACCGCGCCATCAACCTCGATTCGATTCACGAGCAGGCGGCGGAGGGAGGGGCCCCGACACAAGCCGCGACCGACGGCGGTGAAAAGCGGGCGGACGCCCAGTCCACGGCGGACGTGGAATCTCCCGCTTCGACGGACGAACCGATGGGCCGACAGCCTGTGGACGATTCGTTCCACGCCGTTCTCTGGGACAGGTTGTTCGAGACGGAACCGACGGGCGAACCGCGTGAGGTCGTTGCCGAATCGTTCGACCATCTCGCCGATGGCGATTGGGAATCGGCGGAGTCACTCCTGCGCGAACAGTTTGCGAGCATCTGCGAGCAGCAGAATCCGGTGCTTCAGGACACGACCCACCCGTCGGCCTGTCACCTCTACGACCAACCGTAGTAGTCGATTCGACATTTCTGTTCATCGAGTTCCTTTATTCACCATCTCGAAACACGCGTGTGCAATACCACGCGTCGAAGGAGCATAGACGACGATGCCGCCAGATTCGTCGCCGAACCATCCCGGAACGTCGTTTTTCCTAATGAAAAACGGTGTTCTATTTAAGAATCCAAACTTTATGTGCGGAAATGTGGCTAATTGTTGGCGCTGTTCGACTGTTTCTTTCATTTCTTTCCCGTTCTGAATACTATTGGTCCGGTATGTTTATATACAACATGTGACCACACTGGCGTATGGCGTCACGCGACAGATTGACTGACAGACGTAATTTCCTCAAAGCTGCTGGTGGTGCCGCGGCAGCAGCGACGCTCGCTGGTTGTATCGGCGGTAACACGGGCGACGACGACAGTTCGACGAGCGATGGTAACGGTGGCGGAGACAACACCGATAACGGAAACGGCGGCGACAAGAGCGGCACGCTGACCTACACCCGCGGTAGCGGTTCGGGGTCGCTCGACTTCCAGAACACGACGAGCGGTGAAGCCGCGAAGGTGACGAACCAGATTTACGACACGCTCATCGCGTTCAAACCCGGAAAGACCTCCCTCACCGAAGGGCTCGCGACGAACTGGAAGGTCGACGGCAAGACGGTCACGCTCGACCTCCGGAAGAACGTCAAGTTCCACAACGGAGAGACGTTCACCGCGGACGACTTCGTCGCCTCCTACCGACGGTTCGTGGATACGGATTACAAGTACTACCCCGGCAAGAAGTACGCCTCCTCGTACGGTCCGTACACGCTCGGCGTCATCGAGGACGTGAAAGCGAAGAGCGACAACGAGTTGGAGATCACCTTGGAGAAGAAGTACGCGCCGATCCTGCCGAACCTCGCCATGTTCGTCTCGGCGGTTCACTCCAAGAAAGCGATCGAGGAGAAGGGCAAGGACCTCAAATCGGACCCTGTCGGCACCGGGCCGTTCAAATTCAAAAACTGGGACACGAACAACAACCGAATCCGCCTCGAAAAGAACGACGATTACTGGGGCGATGGTCCCTACGTGGACGAAGTCGTCTTCACGGTCGTCGGGAGCAACACCTCGCGCGCCCAGACGCTCGACACTGGCAACGCCGACATCATCGACGGACTCGGCGCACAGTCGTCCAAGCAGGTCAAGCAGTCCGGCAACGCGGAACTCGTCTCGGCCGCCGGTATCAACGTCGGCTACATGGCGTTCAACATGGCGAAGGTGAAGCCGTTCCGGAAGAAGAAGGTCCGGCAGGCCATCAGCTACGCCATCAACACGAAGGCCATCGTCAACACCATCTTCGATGGTATCGCAAAGGAGGCGAACCAGCCGATTCCGGAAAGCGTCATGGGCTACAACGACAGCATCAGCCCGTACGAGCACAACCCGGAGAAGGCGAAGAAGTTGCTGAAGGAAGCGGGCTACGGCGACGGTTTCTCGTTCGAGTTGGCGACGTTCAAGAACCCGCGGACGTACAACCCGAGTCCGATTCAGGCCGCCCAGACGGTCAAATCGAACCTCCACCAAGTCGGTATCGAGGTGACCATCCACCAGCAGGCGTTCGATCCGTTCCTCGATTACACCAGTAGCGGAAAGCACGACGCGTGTTTCCTCGGCTGGATGACGGACAACGCCGACCCGGACAACTTCTACTACGCGCTGCTCCACCCCGGCGTCTCCATCGACAAGGTTCCGAAGGGACAGGACTGGGTCAGCTTCGACGCGGAGAACTTCAACACGCTCAACGTGGCCGGATGGGCGAACACGGACTTCATGAAGCTCGTCGAGGACGCGCAAGTGACCTACGACAACGCGACGCGGAAGAAGAAGTACAAGAAGGCGGGCAAACTCGCACACGACGAAGCGCCGTGGGTGTTCATGGACCACGCGAAGGACCTCCGTGGCGTTCACAACAGGGTCAGCGGGTTCGAACTCGCACCCATCAGCGGTCCGTTCCTCCGTCTCGTGAAACTCAACTGACTGATTGTAGTAACGAGCATTTTTTGACCCCGCAAAATTGACCTTGGTGTAGATGATATCCAAGCGGTTTGTTGTCAAGCGACTGTTGCTACTCGTTCCCGTGCTACTCGGGGTGGCGACGTTCGTCTTCGCCATTCTGCAACTGTCACCGGGTGATCCCGCGAAGGTGGTTGCCGGTCAACGGGCGTCGAAGGCGTTCGTCGAGCAAGTTCGCCACCAGATGGGACTGGACCAACCGATTTGGGTCCAGTACCTCGATTTCCTGTGGAAGGCGCTTCACCTCAATCTCGGAAAGTCCTACCAGATTCAAAAGGGTGTTCCGGTCACGAACATCCTCCTGCACAAGCTTCCCGTTACCGTCGAGCTAGCGATTTACGGGCAGATATTCGGCATCCTGTTCGGAATCCCGCTCGGCGTGATTTCGGCCATCAAGCAGGACTCCGCGACCGACCACCTCACCCGCCTCGGTGCGCTGACCGGCATCAGCGTCCCGATTTACTGGAGCGGACCGCTCATCATTCTGTTGTTCGCCCAGATTCTCCATCTGTTCCCGCCGAGCCAGCGCATCGCATCACAGTTCAGCATTCCGCTTGTCACCGGCCTCATCACCGTCGATACGTTGTTGAGCGGTAACCTCGCGGCGTTCCAATCGGCCGTGATGCACCTGTTCTTGCCCGCGCTCGTCATCGGTATCTACTCGATGGCGCTCATCTCGCGCATGATGCGGTCGTCCATGCTGGAGGTCGTCCGGCAGGACTACATCCGAACCGCCCGCGCGAAGGGGCAGGGAACCAAGATCACGATGCTGAAACACGGCTTCCGAAACGCGTTGATTCCGGTCATCACCGTCATCGGTATCCAGTTCGGTACCCTGCTCGGCGGCGCAGTGCTGACCGAAACCGTCTTCGGGATTACGGGTATCGGAACGCTGCTCGTGAACGCGATCGAAGTCGGTGACTTCCCGGTTGTACAGGGAACCGTGCTGACCTTCGCGCTCCTGTTCACCCTCGTCAACCTGTTCGTCGACATCACCTACTCCTATCTCGACCCGAGGATCCAACAATGAGCACACAAACAGAAAACAGCGAAACGGTTTCCCGTGGCTTTTTCGAACGCCTACGGGCGTCGCCGTTCCTCTCCGAACTCCTGTCGAATCGCCTCGCCGTCACCGGACTCGCCATCATCGTCTTCATGCTCGTAGTGGCGATTTACGCGAGATTTACCATCGATCTCGATACCATCAAACAGACACAGATCGGGGTGATACCGAGCATGCACCCACCGAGCGCGAAGTATCCCTTCGGAACGACCCAACTGGGACGGGACATCTTCCCGCGCGTCCTCTACGGGGCGTGGTACGCCATGCTGTTCGGAACGGTAACGGTCGTCGCCTCCACGACGCTCGGTGTCGGTCTCGGCATCGTCGCGGCCTACTACAGCGACCTCACCGACAACATCATCATGCGGACGATGGACGTGCTGTTGGCGTTCCCATCGCTCCTGCTGTCGCTCGCGTTGGTCGCGATTTTCCCCAATGAATGGGGCTTGTGGCGCGCAGTCGCCGCACTGACCCTCGTCTACACGCCGCGATTCGCCCGCGTCGTCCGCGGAGCGGCCCTGAAAGTGCTCGAAGACGAGTACATCGATGCGACGGTGGCGTTGGGGGCACAGAACGCCCGCGTGCTGGTCCGCCACGTTCTGCCGAACTGCCTCGCGCCGATCACGGTGCAGAGCACGCTCAACTTCGGCCTCGCAATCCTCGACCTCGCGGCGCTATCGTTCCTCGGATTCGGTGGCGCTCCGGGTACCCCGTCGTGGGGACTGATGCTCTCGAACGGCGTCAAGCACGGCCTGTTCAGCATTCCGAGTGCGTGGTGGTGGTCGTTCTTCCCCGGCCTCTTCCTCGCGGTCACGGTGCTGGGCTTCAACCTCCTCGGTGACGGGATGCGCGACGCGCTCGACCCCCGGATGCGCGAAGCGGTCGACTGATGGATTTCGCCGGTTATCTGCGCCCGCGACTCCGTCTCATCGTTCGATTCGGACTTTTTGGCATTGTCCTCAGCAGTGCTGCCATGCTCCTCGTCGTCGCTAATGGAGAGACGGTCTCGTTCGCCAGTCGGAAGACGTTCGCGGTCACTACACTCGCGTTCGGGTTCGCCATCCTCGGCTGGTCGGGTTCGGTGTTCGCTGGGTCCGCAATCGAAAATGTGCAGGAACACCTCGATACGAATTCGAACTGGACGGAGGCGGGGTCCCGCCGAGCCATGACGGCCATCGGAAGTTTCGGCGCTGGCGGCATGCTCGGCGTCGTCGTTATGACGACCGTCTTGCGTGCGGCACACTGAGCCGCAACATTTTTTATTATATCATTGTTATGGAGTATATGGTCGTCTTCGAAACACTGTTTGTGGGCGTCTTATTCGCCCTATTCGGCGTCGTCGTCACGACAAAGCCGCAGGAAGTGTTTGGGATCAGACAATCAGTTGCGGTCGCATCGACCGGCGAACTCGGCGAGTTCGGTGTCGCGCGGTATCAGACCTACGGGTTGCTCTGTGTCCTCGCCGGATTGCTTCTCGCATTGGTTCCCTTCTTCCTTCCTTAAGGCTCGACGAGTTTCGACGCGAACCACTCACCGGCGACGGTGGCAACTGCCTCCAGCGTTCCCGGTTCCTCGAACAGGTGCCCCGCCCCATCGACGACCTCCAATCGCTTTTCACAGCCCAACTCGTCGTACGCTTCCCGATTCAGTTCGAGGACGTCGGTGTCCCGTCCGCCGACGACGAACAGCGACGGGGCGGTCACATCGGCGAGAGCGTTCATCGCGAGGTCCACGCGCCCGCCGCGCGAGACCGTCGCTCCGATGTCCGGACGGCGTGCGGCGGCACGCAGTGCAGCGGCCGCACCCGTACTCGATCCGAAGTACCCGACACGACGCTCCGCGATTCCCCGCTCGTCTTCGAGCCACTTCGTCGCCGCGACGAGGCGGTCGGTCAGTAATCCAATGTCGAACCGATTCGCGTACGTCTCGTCCTCCGCTTCGGTGAGCAAGTCGAACAGGAGCGTCCCGAGGCCGAACTCGTGGAGTCGATCCGCGACGAAGTTGTTTCGTGGGCTGTGCCGACTACTCCCGCTCCCGTGTGCGAACACCACGACTCCCGTCGAACCCTCCGGAACGTCGAGAAACCCGTCGAGGCGAACGGAATCGATGGGTATCTCGACCGTGTTCTCCCCCGGCATATCGCGCTGACTATCGTCGCGAGAGTGCCTAACCTTGGTGGCTCCACGGTCCAACGCTCGCCGATCACCGATCACCAATTACCAGTTTTCGATCACCGATTACCGGCAAGCCGTTGCTCCGCGTCGTCCCGCTCCGCGGGCGTGTTGACGTTTACCGTCCATCCGTCGGTTTGCCCCACCAGCATCGTATTCTCGGCGACGAACCGCTCGATGGACTCCGCGAGTTCGTATTCGCCGCGCACCGACAACTCGGTCTCGGCACACGCCTCGAAGATCGAGGGACTGTAAACCGCGAATCCCACCGCGATGAGGCTCGGTTCGGGCGGGTCGTCGGGTTCCTTTTCGATTCCGAGTAACTCACCGCCGTCCGTCACGTCACAAATAGCCTTCACGCGCGCCGCCTCAGTCGGGACTTCTTCGACCTGTTGTACTGCATCCACTCCCACTTCGCGCTGTCGTGTGACCAGCGGTTCGAGGTCCGCGCGGATCACACAGTCGCCGTCGAAACACATGAAATCCCCTTCGACGTACGGTTCGGCCTGCAACAGCGCGTGTGCCATCCCCAACTGCTCGTCCTGTCGGACGTACGTTATCGGGACGCCGGAGAACGACGCCCCGTATCGTTTCCGAATCCGTTTCCCTTCGTATCCGACGACGACGACCAACTCCTCCGCGTCGAGTTCGAGGGCGTTCTCGAAACAGCGAGTCAGGATCGGTTTTCCGGCTACCTCGACCAGCGCTTTCGGTTTCTCGTCGGTGAGTGGCCGAAGACGGGTTCCTTTTCCGGCGGCGAGGACGACTGCTTGCATAGGGTTGCTACACGCTACACCCCCACGACGGATAATTTCGGGGTCTATGCTCGAACGTTTTCCCCGATTTGCTCGCCGAACTCGCCATCCTCGAAGACGATGTGGCCGCGAACCATCGTCGTCTCGGGGAACACACCCTTCCACCCTTCGAACGGCGTCCAGTCGCAGTTGGTATGGAGGTCGTCCGCTCGAATCTCGCGGGATTCATCGGGGTCGACGAAGACGAGGTCGGCCATCCGACCCTCCTCGATTCGGCCCTTTCGCGGCAGTCCGAACACCTTCGACGGGTTTCGAGCCGTGAGGTCGGCGACGCGTTCGTAGCTGAGATTCCCTTTGCGTGCTTGCTCCAACAGGAGCGGGAGCATCGTCTCGACGCCTGGTACGCCGCTCGGTGCGTCCCAGATTCCGGCGTCCTTCTCCTCGCGCGTGTGGGGTGCGTGGTCGGTCGCGATCATATCCACCGTCCCGTTCGCCACGCGTGCGAAGACTTCCTCGCGGCGCTCTTCGCTCCGGAGCGGGGGATTCATCCGCCCGAACGTCCCGAGTTCGTCGAGGTGGTCGCGCGAGAGTAACATGTGATGCGGCGTCACCTCGCAGGTCGCACCCGCGTCCTTCGCCGCGTCGATTCCCTCCGGCGTGCTGGTGTGGGCGATGTGCAGTCGCGCGTCGAGGTCGTTCCCGATTTTACACGCCCGTTCGACGGCGTCGGCCTCGGCTTCCGCGGTTCGGTAGGCGCTCCACGCGTCCGCGTCGTCGCGAGATTTCGCGTCCGAGTCGAACAGGTCGGCGTTCTCGGCGTGCACCGTCACGACGATGTACTCGTCCGTCGCTCGCTCCACCGCCACCCGAAACAGGTCCTCCTCGATACCCATCTTCCCGGTCGAATCCGCCAGAAACACCTCGCCGAGCGCGAGAATCGGCTTCTCGAACAGTTCGTCCGGATTCCAGTCGGGTGTGACACCCCCGTTGATGCCGTAATCGACGTAGGATTCGGCCGCGAGTTCGGCTTTCTCGTCGAACGACGTCGCATCGACCGTCGGTGGGTTGGTGTTCGGTTGGTCCACGACCGTCGTCACGCCACCCGCAGCAGCGCTCTTGCTACCGGTCTCCCACGTCTCCTTGTGTGAAAAGCCGGGCTGTCGGAAGTGGACGTGAGCGTCGATAGCGCCGGGTAACAACAGTTTTCCAGTCGCATCGACCACCTCGCCGGACTCCGTGAGCGAAGAGCCGACGGCCGATATCCTCCCGGCGTCTGTGTCGATACGAACGTCTCGTCTACTCCCAGAAGGTAGCGTCGCGTTCCGGATTGTGAGCATACTCGCCACTGTTCCGGGAATCGCCCTAAATCCCTCGGTCAACGTGTTCGACCGTCACGTCCGCGCCACCGACCAACATCTCCTCGATTATCTCGACGACGCGCTTCGGGTCGCTATCACCGTCCACCTTGGCGATACTCCCGACCGAATCGGGATTGAACGGGACGTCGAGGGCGGAATAAATCGGGTCCAAGACGCCCGCGATTTCACCGTGGTCGTCTACGATGACGACGCCGGAAACGAGCGCCGCGCCGGTTCGAACCCGTTGTGCCACGCCGGCAACCTTCCCCTTCCACTGGAGCGAGTAATCGCCCGGACAGAACGACCGTTCCGGCTCGCCGCGCTGGGCCGGAACACCCAGTCGCCAGAACGCGCGCTGGAGGTCCTCCGTGATTTCGGCGTACCGCTTTTCCATGCCCGTTCGCATGTCCGCCAGCGGGACCGTTTTGGCGAACGCAACCGTCGTTCCGGTGTATGCGACGGCACGTCCACCGACGCTTCGTTCGAGAGGTTCGAACCCACACGCCCGCGCGACGGATTTCGCGACGTCGTACTTCTCGGCACGGGTATCCCGCCGCCCGAACGCGACCTGTCGATGTGGCGTCCAGACGCGGACCGCGGATTCCTCCGTGTCCGCCGTCTCCGTGAGCATCGCGGCAGTGACCTGCCGGTCCTCATCCCGCGTCTCCGCCTGCCCACGCAGCACACGCATGGGCCACTATTGTGACCCGATGTATGTAAACGCTCCCGCTCGTAACTGGGTTCATGGTCGGGCTTCCCCCTGACGTGCTGTCGCGCTATCCTCGATTTTCGATCTACAACTCGCCGTACGCCGCACACGATGACGGCTGTGCTATCGACCTCTATCCCGACAACGAGGAGCCACGGACGCCCCTCGCGCCGAGTCCCGTCGCTGGTGAGGTGGTCGAAACCCGGACGGTAACGGCCCCGTCGAAACCCTACGCCGTGGAGCATGACCATCTCATCGTGATCGATACCGGCGACTACCTCGCGCGCACCCTGCACGTCGACCCATCGGTCGAACCGGGAGACACGGTCGAAGTCGGCGACTCGCTCGGTGAGTTGGTTCGCTCGGGTTTTTTCGCGCCGTGGGTCGCAAACCACATTCATCTCGGATTCCGCGAACTCGGATCGAACCCCGTGCGCGCATCCGGGTCGCTCCCGCTCGACCTTCCGGTAGACGTGGAACCGATTCCGTGGGACGGCACCGGGCAAGTGGTCGAGACCGGGGACACGTTCGTCGTCCTCGATTCGCCGGTGCATCCCGCCCCCGGCGAGCGCTTCGCGGGCATCGAAGCAGTGGTCGGCGGCGATGCCGTGGTACTGGATGGTGGACTGCCACACTACGAGGGAGGCGGCGTACTCCGTACGCCGGAATATCGAGCGGTAACGCCGCGAGATGGCGGTGCGCTCCGCGCACCGGAAGGTCGAGTGGAAACGGAATCGGAACCAGTGGCCCCGGAGCCAGTCTCACTGTTCGACGCTCGTGTCGGGAGGTCCGTCGGTCGCACCGTGACGTGGGACGACGTGAGGGTTTGTGCGAACGGCGAACCGATTACCGGCCTCTCCCTGTTCGTCTCGCTGGAGCAGTTCGGCGCGAAACTCGTCCGTCCCGGCCACGACTTTTCGGTCGGCGACTCGATTTCGGTGGAGATTCGCTGAGCTATCGAGTCCCTGTTTTGGCTTACTCCGCGCTGTTTTCGTATTCGTCCTTCAGTCTCTGGTATCGGTCATCCTGACGAATCTGGTCCCATCTTCGTTTAAAAACCTTCGTCACTATTTGAACTCGATATCGTCCAGTTCCACCCCTTCGCCGAACAGCCACGCGGCGTGTTCGAGGGCGTAGTCCCGATGGCCTTCCTCGATGTAGCCGACCGCATCCTCCACGATGATGGGTTTGAAATCGCGCAGTCCGGCGCTTCCGGCAGTGTGAAGCACACAGACGTTCGCCAGCGTCCCACAGATGAGCAAGTCGTGGATGTCGTGGGCGTTCAGGTAGCCTTCGAGGTCGGTCTGGTAGAAGGCGTCGTAGGTGTACTTCGTGACGACGTGGTCGTCCTCGCGAACGTCGAAGTCGTCCACGACCTCGGCCTCCCACGAACCTTCGAGGACGTGTTCGCCCCAGCGGTCGAACTCGTCGTAGTAGTGAGTGTCCTCGAACTGCTCGGGCGTGTGCACGTCGCGGGTGAACACGACGGACGCACCTGCGTCCCGAGCGCGCGCGAGGAGGTCTCGAATCGGGTCTATAACGTCCTCGCTTGTGGGGGAGTACAGACTCCCATTCGGATGACAAAAGCCGTTTTGCATATCGACGACGACGACGGCGGTCGAGTCGGAATCGACGTTCATACTGGGAACTACGGGCGGTTTTCAGGAAACGGTTTCGCGTCAGGTTTATTTTGCCTCGCTTTCACGAGCTTTTTTACATAGCAGTCCTACGTTGCAGGCACGAGAATGCGAACATTTACCGTAGTTGCACTAGCCCTCATGCTCGTTCTCGCGGGGTGTGCCCAAGCACCTGGGACGAATACGAGTACGAGCACATCGCAGAGCGGCCCTGACGTGACGAGCACATCGCAGAGCGACGGGACGGCAGTGTCCGGACCGAACACGAACAAAACGACTCACCCGCCGGACCCGAAATCCGACGTTCTCGGCTGGGAGAACGGATATTGGTACAACGAGACGCTCTCCGTTGACGCGAGCGACGGCTTCAATCAGTCGGAAGTCGAAGCGGTCGTCAATCGGGCGATGGCCCGTGACGAGAAGATCCGCCATCTGGAGTTCACACAGAAGGTCCCCGTCAAGATCATTTCGCGAAAGGAGTTCCGCAAGCAACAGAGCAACCAGTCCGTTCCCGCAAACCGGCAGTTGTTCGACAACGCGAAGTACGAATCGTTGTTCATGATCAACGAATCGACGGACTCCATCGCGGTACAGAACACGAACTCCGGTTCGTCCGTCGGTGGCTACTACAGTCCGTCGAAGGACTCCATCGTCCTCGTCTCGAACGATAACGAACACCTGAAAGTGAGCGAGAGTACGCTCTCACACGAACTGATGCACGCGCTTCAGGACCAGCATTTCGACATCACGTCGTTCAACAAGTCCACCCGGGAACGGACCAACGCCGTCAATGGCCTGCTCGAAGGGGAAGCCAACAACATCGAGTTCCTCTATCAGAACCGCTGTCAGAACCAGTGGAAGGGGACGTGCTTCTCGGACACCGAGCAGAGCAGTGGCGGCGATCTCGCCAACATCGGACCGTACCTCATCAAATACCAACCGTACAGCGACGGTCCCGCGTTCATCCGATACATTCGCAACCAATCGGGCTGGAAGGGTGTCAACCAGTTGTACTCGAACCCGCCCGCCAGCACCGAACAGATAATCCACCCGGAGAAGTATCCGAGCGACGAACCGTCGAACATCTCGGTGCAGGATACGACGAGCAATGGCTGGACGCGTCTGAACCCGCAGGGGCGACCGAACTACGGTCAAGTCGGTGAAACGGGCATCTTCGCGATGTTCATGTATCCGTACTACGAGAGTCAGGGAACCACACAGATCATCCCCGCACGGAACTTCTTCAACAAGAACGGCGACAGCCTGCAAACGGTCGATCCGCTCAACTACGAGAGCAAACCGACCGACGGGTGGGACGGCGACAAGATCGTCGTCTACACGAACCCCAACGAGCCGAAAAACGAGACCGGCTACGTCTTCAAGACGAAGTGGGACTCGAAGCGGGACGCGACACAATTCGTGAACGCCTACAAGAAACTGCTCAACTACCACGACGCGAAGAAGGTCGACGGGAAGCAAAACACGTGGACGGTGCCAGACAGCACGGGCTTCGGTGATGCCTTCCAAGTCCGGCAGAACGGCAACACCGTCACCATCGTGAACGCGCCCACGGTGTCGGACCTCTCGCACGTTCACGGCAACACTGCATCGTAGACCGTAACGACGTATCACAGCGCTTCGAATCGACTGCGATTTCAGATTCCGCTTTTCACACCGACGAATCCGGCCCTTTTTCTCTCTCGCGGGGAATACCCCCGGATATGCAAGACAGGAGGTTCGCGTGAGCGACCGATTCGACGTGGTTTCCGAGGAGTCCATCCGCGACGGAACCGCGACGGATGCCTACTTCCTTCGTACAGAGACGACGCTCGAAGCGGTCGGGAAGAACCCGCACGTCGTCGTCGAAGTGACCGCAGACCAGTTCCCGACCGGCGAGTTCGAACTCCTCTCCGGCGTGAAAGACGCGGCCCACCTTCTCACCGGGCTTCCAATCGACGTGGACGCGATGGCGGAAGGTCGACTGTTCGACGGCGGACCGGTCATGTCCATCGAGGGGGACTACCTCGACTTCGCGCGATACGAAACGTCGCTGTTGGGATTTCTCTCACACGCGTCGGGAATGGCGACGAACGCGCTCGAAGCACGACTCGCGGCACCGGAGTCCGCGGTCCTGAGTTTCGGCGCGCGGCACGTCCATCCGTCCATCGCGGCCGTTGTCGAGCGCTCCGCGCTCGTCGCGGGATTGGACGGGTTCTCGCACGTCGCGGCCGGTGAGGTACTGGGACGAGAACCCGGCGGCACCATGCCCCACGCGTTGATGATCTGTTTCGGGAACGGCAACCAGGAGGACGCGTGGCGCGCGTTCGACGCCGCGGTCGGCGAGGACGTTCCCCGTGTCGCGCTCTGTGATACCTTCTCCGACGAAAAGGACGAGGTGCTTCGCGCGGCGCACGCGCTCGGCGACGACCTCGACAGCGTTCGCATCGACACCACGGGGTCGCGTCGTGGAAACTTCGAGCACATCCTGCGGGAACTTCGCTGGGAACTCGATTCACACGGCTTCGAGGACGTCGATATCTTCGCGAGCGGCGGTCTCGGCCCGGCAGAACTCCGGAATCTCGACGATATCGTGGACGGTTTCGGCGTCGGAAGCTACGTCAGCGACGCGAATCCGGTCGACTTCGCGCTCGACATCGTGGAAGTCGATGGCGAACCGGTGTCCAAGCGCGGTAAGCTCTCCGGACGAAAACAGGTGTATCGCACGGCCGATGGCGACCATCACGTCGGTCTCGCACGCCACGACGCGGACGGTGAGAAGCTGCTACAGCCGCTGATTCGTGACGGTGAACTGGTCCGGGAGTTCGATATCGATGCCGCTGCTCGCCGTGCTGAAGAAGACGCGGCGGCCGTCGACTTTTAAATCCGCTCGATACTCCCCTCTGGTTCGCGCTCGCGGAACACCGGTCCGTCGACTAGTGTTACCGTCACGTCGTCGTCTTCCCACGCTCCGTGCGGGAGACCAGCCTTGCGACACGTTCGGTCGAGATACTCGAATGTACTCCAGTTGTGTTCGACCGGCAGGGTCGGATACATCCACGCTGCACCGCCACGACCTTCGATGGCGACCCCGTGTCGCCCGAGTCGAATTTCGTTTGCCGGATCGTTCGACAACTTGGTATCCTCGACGATGAACACGGAGATGTTGAGATTCGACAACTCTGCGGGCTCGATTTCCGACCCGCACGAATCCTCGCTCGCCGCCGCGATGGCGGAATCGACGATCGCGTGCCCCAACTGTTCGCTCGTGTCGTAGGCACCTGCGCACCCGCGTAGGCTTCCACGACCACGGGTGGATTCGAGCCGGACGAATACGCCAGTGCGTGCGTAGAACGCTTCTCGCATACTTCCTGGCTGTTCTCGTTGTCCGTTGATCACGTAAGAATTGACTGCCTCCCGAGCGAGTTCGACCGCGCGCGTGCCATCCTCGTAGGAGAGGGTTACTGCCTGTGCCTCAGACATACAGATGGTTTATGCATACAAACACCTTCAACGCTTCCCTTCAATCTGGCCGGCTTTAAGGGCCCATGACTATTCGTATCGAACGGCTTAAACGCGTGCAAAGACTAGCTTTCCTCGGCAGAGGGAGCCCGGTTTCCGCGGTGCACGTGGTAATCGCTGCGTGCGGACGTACCGATTTCCGGTACCTACGTGAGGAAAGTCCCCCCACCCGCCGGGTAGGCAACCGGACGCAAGTCCGGAGTGGGAGACCACTGGCTCTGAAACAGAAACGAGACCACTTCGCGTGACCGATGAGGTGTGCGAACCGACCCGAGAGGGGAGGAAGCTAACCCACCGAGGGATTTGGTGGCACTGCCACCGAACGGCGCGACGGTGAAACCCCCGCGTCGATGCGTGCCGACGCTGTCGGCACGCGGACCGCGAAGAATGGATGGAACGGTGAATCCTTGCCGGTGCAAGTCCGTGCCATATTGGTAGCCCGGACACGCCGTCGGAATCCTCCGACGTGCCTCCGGAGATAATCCGGGGATGGTTCGGACGCTGAGCCGAATACTGGGCCGAACAGAAGGGGGCTTACTCCCCTCAGCCGCTATTCATTTAGATACCAAATGCGACGGCCAGTAATGCGACCCCAGCGAGTATTTCTATCGCAACTATCGTCAAAGCGGCGCTTGCTTTAATGTGCGTCATGCTGCCCGGTTTGGTTATCGATATCACCCCCAATAAGTGAGAACGATGGTTATGCACAGTTTCCTATTTCAACAGAATCATAACGGATTGAACGGTTTTGAACGGTCAATCAGCGACGACAATCGCGTCGTGAAACGACTTGGAACGTCCGAATGTGGTTCCCCAATGAGTGCTTAACCCGTTATCCGTACCCTAAAATCGCCATCGATCAGTCACTGAACGAAATATGTTTGACAATTCAATACTGATTTTTGATTCTGAAAATAATAACCCGCTTCGATCAAGGGTCGTATTTCCAAGCTATCTCCGAACTGGATTTTCCGAGGCCGGAAGGTTTGATAGGGCTAGCGTCGGATAACGTAACGATGAAGCGGCGTGTACTGTTGCTCGTTGCCTGCCTCGTCCTCGCAGGGTGTGCTGGCGCGCAGTTCGACTATACGACACACACCGTAACCAACCCGACGCGGACAGTGAACCAGCAGACAGGAGCGGAAACGGGAACCGGAATGGTCGCCGACCGCACGAACCCGTGGGGGGACGGGCCAGTGCAGATTGCGATCAACGCGAGTGCCGACGGTTCGCGTAACTACGCTCCCGAGGTACGACAGGCGCTCGATTACTGGGAGAACCACAGCGAGCAGTACGCTGGCTACTCGGTTCAGTACGAGTTGACGCCGAATGCGGAACATCCCGATCTCGTGATCAACTTCGTCGATACCGTGAAAAGTTGTCCACGCGTGGAAAACGCCGCTGGCTGTGCACCGTACATCACCGACTCCGCGCAGATTTCCCGTCCCATGAAAATCGACGTGGACGACTCGTTTTCGAACGGTTCGACCGTTCTCATCGTGAAACACGAACTCGGCCACACGCTCGGGTTGAACCACAGTTCCGCTCCGCAGTCGATAATGGCCGCCTCGGCGGCACTCTCGACGCGGCCCCAACCGGACGCGACCGAGCGCAATCTCCCGTGGGGGGACCCGGATTTTACGGTGTATCTCGGCGCGACGAAGGACCGCGCCGCGGTCAAAAATCAGGTCCGGCACGCGCTCGACTACTACGCCGATAGCGCGGACGGGACGGTTCCGTCGAACGTTACGTTCTCGTTCACGAGGAATCGGTCCGCGGCCGATATCGTGATTCAGTTCCCCGAGACGCTTCCGTGCAATCCCGGAACGAGCGGGTCCTGCGGCGGTATCCGTGGAACCGATCCCGACGGCGACTCCGCACTGGAGGAGTACGATAAGCTCATCATCTCGATTTCGGGCGTCGATACCGACACTGTCGGGTGGTACACCGGTTACTGGTTGGGCTACGGATTCGGCCTCGACGAGTCGGAACTCGCACCGCCGTTCCAACACGCTTCGGAGCGGGAGCGCAGAAGCGACTGGTGGAAATAACCGCGCACTTTTTTACCTCGTCGGGTGGGCTTCTCCCACCCCTCCTCGTGAAAATCTGCGCCGGGAGAGCAAAGCTCTCCCGAGCCATCCGTTCGCTCCTTCGTCGCTCACGGAGAGACCAAAAACGTCCCGCTCGTCTTTCGAGGCGCTTCGCGCCTCGCGCCGCTCGCGGTTATTCCTCGAACCCGTCTTCCCACCGGAACGTGCCGTTTCGTTGGACGACCTCACCGTCGATTTCCATGCGCGAGTCCTCGCTCATGTCGGTGATCATATCGACGTGGACGGCGCTGTCGTTACCCGTTTCACCGTCGGGAAGGCACGAGTCGTAGGCCCGTCCGACAGCGAGGTGAATCGTATCGCCCATCTTCTCGTCGAAGAGGATACTGTCGGTAAAGCGGTCGATGCCACGGTTCATGCCGATGCCGAGTTCGCCGAGTTTGCGTGCCCCTTCGTCGGTGTCGAAGATGTCCGCCAGCACGTCCTCGCCGGTGTCGGCGCTGAACGCCACGACCTCCCCGTCCTCGAACGTGAGCCGAACGTCCCGGATGTGTTGCCCTTGATGCGTCATCGGCACGTCGAAGAACACCTCGCCCTCGGTGGCGTGCGGTGCGGTAAACACCTCGCCGCTGGGGAGGTTGTGCGAGTCGTATGCCACCGACGCGGAGCTATTGACCGCCGTTCTCCCCTCGATGGACATCGTGACGTCGGTGTTCTCCTTGACGATTCGAACCTCGCTTCCCTCGTCGATGAGCGTCTTCATCTTCTCCATCTCATCGGCCAGCGCCTCCCAGTCGCGGAGCACGGCGCTGTACACGAAATCCCGATACTCCTCGTAGGCCATCCCCGCCTGCTGTGCGTATGCACGCGTTGGATGCTGCGTCGAAATCCAGTCCGTTCCGAGGCGCGTCTCGCGGATGAGCATCCGGGATTTGTCGTACGCCTGCTTCGTCTCCCCCGGAACGTCGGCCTTCCCCATCGTGTTGTGCGTTCCGGAGAGGACGAGAACGACGTCCGCGTTCTCGTACATCGCCAGTTCGGGTGCAGGGTTCTCGTCGAAGTCGCCGTCGTGTGTCCGAAGGAACGCCCGTTCGATCTCATCGGACCGGTACACTGTCAGCATGTTCGCGTTTCGCTCGCCCAGTTTCTCGCCGACGGCGACGGCGAGGTCGTGTGCACCCTCATCGACCACGACGACGACGTCGTCGCCTTCTTCGACCCGTGCACTCCAATCGACCAGAATCTCCGCGTGTTCGTGAACTCGGTCGTCCATGCCCGGAGGTACCGCCAAAGTCCGCATAACTCCGGCGGTTCGTCCACTGCACGACGGCTCAACCGAATCTCGAATCCCCGTGCCGGGCACCGGGCAGAACGCACATAGCTCGGTCGGTCGGTTACGAGTACCCAAGCGATCGATATCGAAAAAATACGTTTTCAAATCACACATTCAAAGATAGAATTATTATATTGGATTGAGAAATGTAAATGACGATCATCGTAACAAAATGTCACTCAACTCGGCGGCGGAAGAACTATTCGGAACGCTCGTCCAGCGTCACGGATTCCTCACCTGCGTACTGGAAACGGATGGACCGACACTGAAACGCACACTCGCCGACAGGACGGGTCTCTCGCAGCCGACCGTCAACAAGGCGCTCATCGAACTGCGCGACTGGGATCTCATCGAATCGGGGGACGACGGTATCGTTCCGACCTCGATCGGGATATTGGTCTGGGAGCCGTATCGTGCGTACGAACGGTGCCTCGCGGGGGTCGTGACCCCGGGAAACCATGGCTCCCGGTGGACGACGGACGCGAGTCGCCGAGACGCGATGCGACTCGTCGCCGACCGACGTTCCGTCATCGAGTGCGTCGAGACGACGACACGGGACAAACGGGATCTCGTCGCAAACCTCGACGCATCCCGTTCGACCGTGAACCGAGCGGTTCGTGACCTCGAAACCGCCGGAATCCTCCACCGGACGGCCGACGGCTACACGGTGACGGCCGACGGCCAGCGGGTCGTGGACCGGTATTGGTCCGCCATCGCCACGCTCGCGGACATCCTCGACGCTCGGGACGTTCTCGTGTCGCTCCCTCCCGACGACAGACTCCGGTCGGCCATGGTTTCCGATGCGACCACCGAGGAGAGCGTCGATGCACCACCGTATCACCTCCCGGCCGGTGTTCGGGAGCGAATCGTCACGGCCGAACGCGTCCGGCTTTCGCTCCCAGCTCTGGCCGCGCCACAGCTGCTCGATTGCTGTCTGCAGCAGGTCGTTCGACACGACGTGCCGGTCGAACTACTCGCCAGCCAGTCGTTGTTGGACTCGATCACGGAGGAGTTCCCGGGACCGCTAACGACGATGGCGGCCGAAAGGAACCCTTTTTCGGCGTGGGTTCCGGAGCCGGAATCGGCTCACGTCCCGCCGTTCGGGGTGGTTCTCACTGAAGCGGAGACGACGACGGTCACCGTTATCGCGTACGATGAGGACCGGACCATTTCGGGGGTGATACAGACCGCTGCCGACGACGCCGTCCGGTGGGCCGAGGAATGCTACACGCGGACTTTCGACGAGACAGTCGAGGTGACGGACGACTTGCGCGGCCTCACACCGGCAACGATGGCAACGGGTATGGGACTGCCGAGAACCGGCGACGCCGAGCGCATCGCACGTGAAACCGAAGCGTTCGTCCGTCTGACGCCCGACTATTTCGCGCGGCGCGATCCGATGTCTCCGACGACCGCGTGGCGGACGGGATTCGACCTCGTAGACGTTCACGCCGGGTACGCCATCGACCGCGAGGGGACACGGGACGAGGACCGATTCAACCTCACCGATGACCTCGTGAGGTCGCTTTACCGCGGGACCGACCACGTGTTGCTCGGTTCCCCCGGTTCGGGAAAGAGCACCGTCTGTAAGTCCGTTGCGTGTCGGTGGTACGAGCAGGGTCTCGGCCCCGTGTTCTACCGCGGAAGCGACACCGACGTGATGTTCGACTCGCCCGCCGTCATCCGGGAACAGCTTCGAACGGCATCGGCGGACGGTCACGTCTTGGTCGTCGTCGAGGACGCGGTGCGGATGGAAGCGAGCGACATCTTCCGGGTGATGAAGGCGTTCCGCGGGACCGACGCCGTGACGTTCCTGCTCGACGCGCGCGAAGGGGAGTGGGAGGACCCCGAGTCGCTCCCGACCGACGCCGGACTCGAAGCGTACCGACGCGAGGCGATCGAGACGGTTTCGGTCCCGCCGCTCGACGACATCGAACGCGAGCGGTTCGTTCGACGGTTCGAGTTGGTGACCGGTCACGACGTCGGTCGTGCGGTTCGACGCGGACTGGACGGGACGACATCCGGCGGCACGAGCGGGGCGGAACAGTCCCCTCCGAGCACCCGCCCGGGCGAGCCGCTATTGTTGGTCCATCGGTTGGTGACACACGCCGACCCGTTCACTGTCTACGACGCCGAGACGCCAACCACGTTCGTCGAAACCGTCCAGCGAGCGCTAGAAACGCTCCCCGACGACGGCCTCGTGCTCGACGTGAGCATCCTCCTGATGCTCCTCGACCTGTCCGGCGTCGGCGTCCATCCCGCGCTCGTGTACGCGCTCGCCGACGACGAAGGGGATATCGAGGCCGTTCGGGAGGCGTTTTTGAAACTTGACGGACGGCTCGTCTTCGAAACGGATCCGTCGACGGACGCGGAAGCTGCCCCGTACCGGACGATTCACGGGGCGTGGTCGGCGCTGTTTCTCGACCAGTATCTCGAAACCACGACCGACCATGCGGCGAGTCGGCGAGCCGGACGATGCCTCACGGCGGTTCTCAGAGTGGCCGACGACGAGAAAAAGCGGGAGCGGCTCGCAACGGTACTGAACGTCGACACGACGATACTCGACCGTATCGGGTCCGATCCCGGCAAATGGGCCGACACGACCGTCGAACGGTTCTTCGCGGCCGGGCGACGTCGCCCCGGACTCGCTCCCTTGTTCGGACGGACCGACGATTCATTTTTCGAGCTTCCTGCCGTCTGTTCGTCCTCAATGGCCGCCGACTGTACGCTGTGGCGGGCGCAAATGGCACGCGAGACGGGCGCACTCGACAGGGCGGACGACGAGTACGAGGCCCTGACCCCCCACGTCTCCGACGCCGACGGCTCCGAATGGGCGACGAAGCTTCGCGGCCAGCGCTTCCACGGTCACGGAACCATCGCGTGGCAACGGGGTGATTTTGCCACCGCCGAGCAACAGTACGTTCGTGCGCTCGACCACTACCACGAAGCGGATGACAGGCGGCAGTGCGCAGTGACGCGCATGAACCTCGGACTGGTCACGATGGCCCGTGGTGACATCGGAACGGCGGAGACCGCTTTCTCCCGGTGTCGTGACCTGTATCGGGAACTCGACGATATGCGCGGAGAGGCGTTGGCGCTGACCAACCTCGCCGGTATCGTCGCGCGGACCGACACGCTGGAGACGGCCATCGAACAGTATCGACGGGCGCTCGACCTCTCGGACGAGTTCGACGGCCACCAGGTGAGGGCCAACTGCCTCCACGGCATCGGTCGAGCCGTCGCCCATCGGGGGAACCTTGATTCGGCGACGTCGTACTGCACCCAAGGGTTGGAGTATTGTCGGGAGAGCGGGATTCGCAACGTCGAAGCGTACTGTCTCGCCCAGTTGGGGTTGATTCGCCGGATACGGGGGGACTTGGACGCTGCCGAACGCTACCATCGGAAGAGCCTCGATATCCGTCGGAAAACCGGCGACAGACGAGGTGAAGCGTGGAGCCTCACGACGCTCGGAACGCTGGCTTGTGAGCGTGGTGCCGAAGACGTTGCCGACGAGCGCTGTAGGGAGAGCAACGAACTCGCTCGGGAGATCAGCGACCGAACGGTCGAGGCCGACAGCCTCGTCGCGCTCGGCGAGGTCGCCCGGAAGCGGGGTGACCTCGATACGGCCGCGGAACGCGCACGCACGGCGCTCGACCGATACGAACCGGCCGGGAACCGGTTCGGTGCGGCGAAATGTCGGCGCGTGATCGGACGAATCGCGCGCGACCGCGGGCGATTCCCGATCGCCGAACGACGGCTCCGGCAGTCGCTCGACGACTTCCACGATATGGGATATCGGTACGAAGCGGCGCGGACGACGGTTGCGCTCGGAACGCTCGCCCGGGAGCGAGACGCTCACGCGGAAGCATGCAGGCACTGGGACGCCGGAGCGAAACTCCATCGGAATATCGGTGCACACCGCGCCGCCGTCAAGGCCTACGAACGACTCTCGGCGGTCCACGAGGAGCGCGGCGAGTTCGACGTCGCAATCGAACACTGCGAGTCCGCTCGCACCATCGAGCGCGGGACGGAGTTTCTCGAACCGTCCGCATCGCTCAGCGAGCGACTGACACGGTTGACGGAGCACCGCGCTGCCGCCGGTGACAACTGACCTCGACGAACCGGCAGACGGCGTCCGCCGCGAATCCGCCGGTGGAACGCGTTCATCTATTTGTAGAATACAAGTCAATAGATAAAATACAATATTTTGAAGAAAATTATTTATAGACCTTCTCAGGCCATTTTGCGAGCAAAAATCCGGTGACGGGAACGTCGAAGGCGAAGAATAACACGTTGCGTAGTTCAACTATGTCTGACAAGGACCAGCCATCGGACGGGACCCGGCACGGATTCGGGACCGACGATACCGACTCGACACGGAACCGCCTCCTCGACCGACGGGATTATCTCAAACTCACCGGCGCGAGCGCCGCGGCGGCCGCCGCAGGCCTCGGCGCGACTGGCATTGCCGCCGCCGAGGACTACGACACTATCACCGTCGGCGCGGGCGAAACGAAAAAGTACGTCCTCCGCGACGGCGACACGCTCGAAAACAAACTGTTCGACATCAGCGCCGACAAAGCCTACGTCCGCGTTCGAGCGAAGGGGAGCGGATGGAAGATTCGGAACATCGGATTCCGCGGTCTGTTCGACTGCCGAGACCGCGACCGCGGCGAGATGTTCTCGGTAGATGTCCCCGACGAGAACGGGCACGGTCTCATCGAGAACGTCTACTTCGGCGACAAATCCACCATCGGCTACGGCACCCCAATTTTCGTCGGCATCAACCACGCCGGGACGCTGACGATTCGCAACGGCTACTTCCGTCACTGGGCGGGTCACGCCGTCTACGGGGCCGCACCCGGCCGCTCGGCCCCCCAACGACGGTGGCGGTGGCGGCGGCGAGGTCCACATCGAGAACTGCTACGCGCGCAACAACAACCTCGACAACTTCCGTATCGGCACCGACGGCTCGTACGTCAAGGACTCGGTCGTCCACGTCGACAAGGACGTTGCACCGGGATACAACGATCCGACCAAGGTCAACGCTCGCGGTATCTGGGTGAAGGAGGGCGGTCACTGTACCATCAAGAACTGCGACATCCTGCTCGAACACCCCGACGCCTCCTACTGTATTTGGGAGGGCGACAAGGAAGAGGAGGGGTTGGCCCGAGTCAGGGATTGTCAGCTCGTCGCCCGCGACGGCGCGGACGGGCTGTATCACGGCAACGTCGACCACCAAAACGTCGGACACAACCCCGACGTCTCCGTTCCGAACGGCGTCCCGACCAGTGCCCAACAGGCCGCGAAGGGCGGCGGTCACGTCGGCAATCCGCCGAACCTCAACGGCCCGAAGAACGACATCTCGTTCTCGGGCGGCGGCGACGGCACGTTCGACTACTACTTCCGGGCGACGGGTTCCGTCGAGGGAAAACACGGTATCGGCGGCGAGGACGACGTGGACGGCGACAGCGGCGACGGTTCGACGGTCGGCACCGGGACCGACACGTATCTGTACGAACGGGACGTCGCCGGAATGTCGTTGAACCTCGACGGCTACCTCAAGGTCCATCTGAACCGGTCGGACGGGACGGTGACGTTCAGCGGCACCGACGACGGGAACACCTACGGCTACTATCTCGAAGTCACGGGCGACATCTACCCGACCGATAGTTCCGACGACCACGACGTCGAGGCCGACCCGAACGGCGATTCGGTCAACGGATTAGTCGGGTCGGGGTCGGACAAGTGGCAGTACACCGGTGAGCTTTCACACATCGGTCTCGACGCCGGTACGGCAACCGTGGACGTCACGCGTCGTCACAAGCTCGAAATCGAGGACTACGACGACGGGAAAACGGGTGACTACGACTTCACCGTCTCCGGTTCGGTCAAGAAGGGCAGCAAGGCCAACTCCGGCGATTCGGCGTCCGGTCACTCGGCCAGCGGGGCCGTCACCGGCGGAACCGATTCGTACATCTACACGGGTCGCATCACCGACTTCAACCACTCGGGCGCGATTCACACCTACATCGACGATCTCGAAGTCATCACGCCCTCGCTTGGACACAACACCGTCACGTTCGAAGGTTCGGGATCATCGAAGAGCTACTCGTTCAAGGTCGTCGGTGGACTCGGCAAGAGCGCGGTCGGTGATTCGTCTATCAACAGCGGCGATGACGTTTCCGGCCGCACCGCCAGCGGAGCGGTCAGTTCCGGCGACGACAGCTACGACTACCGCGACGGGGTTCTGGCCGTCGACAACAAGTGGAAAGGACTCACCCCGGAGTTCTCCACGAACTGATCGCCGCGTTCCCCTTCCAAAGGGCGAAAAATAGCCGAAGCGACGATGTTTTTCAGGGGAAGACGAGGACCGTCGCGTGCTCCGTCTCCAGCACTTCGACTTCCTCGCCGCTTTCGGCCCGATACTCCTCCTCGATTTCGACCCAATCACCGTCGAGCGTGACTTCCTCGCCCGCCGCGTCGAGCGTGATTTCGCCGTGGGTGTCCAGTTGAGCCTTGAGTTCGGCGGGGTCGGCCGATTCGAGTGCACCGACGACGGCGCCCGCCTTGTCGCGGAACTTCGGACCGATGGACGAGTGGTCGGGGTCGACGCCGACCGGCGCGAGTTCGACGTTCGGTCGTCCCTCTTCGAGGTAGACGGGGCCGTTCACGGCTTCGCTCAAGTCGTAGGTGTCGGGGTGGCGCTCCGAGTCGTCGTACAGCTCGATACGGTTGATTTCACCGTTGAGAGCCATTCCTTCCTCGGATTTCCATGCTCGAACCTCGCTCGCGACTTCGGCGATGATGTCGCCCGCGAGTTCGGCCTCCTCGTCGTGCATCTCGACGTCGGGCCACGAAGCCTGATTGATGCTCGCTTCCGTGCCGGGAAGGTAGCTGTACACTTCCTCGGCGAAGAACGGCGAGAACGGCGCGAGCATGCGGACGACGGACGAAACGCACGTGTAGAGCGCGTGGCGGGCCGCGTTCCGCTCGCCGGGACGGCCTTCGTAGAGGCGGCCTTTCACGAGTTCGAGGTAGTCGTCCGCGAGGTCGTCCCAAACGAACTCGCGGAGCGTTCTGAGTGCCCGGTCGTAGCGGTAGGCTTCCATGTCCTCGGCGATGCTGTCGGCCGCGTTTGAGAGACGGGAAAGGATCCATCGGTCCGCGTCGCGGTAGGCCGGGTCCGCGATTTCCGGCGTGTTCTCGTCGAAGTGGTTCCGGGAGAACTGGAAGATGTTCCAGACCTTCGTGAGGAATCGGGAGGCCGAAGTGGCCTCCTTCGGCTGGAACTGCACGTCGCTTCCGGGTTGTCCGCCGAGCACCAGCGCCTGCCGAACCGAGTCGGCACCGTACTCCGCGACGGCGTCCTTCGGCGTCACGACGTTGCCGCGCGACTTGCTCATCTTGTTGCCGTCCGGGCCGAACACCATGCCGTTGATGAGGATTTCGTCCCACGGCCGTTTGTCGGTGAGTTCGCCGACGCGGAGGAGCGTGTAGAACGCCCACGTCCGGATGATGTCGTGCCCTGCGGGCGGAGCGAAACGGGTTCGAACTCGTCCAAGTCGAGGTCCTCGGGCCATCCCGTGATGTGTAGCGGTGTGATGGACGAATCCATCCACGTGTCCATGACGTCGGTTTCGCCCGTCCACGCGTCCGCACCACAGTCGGGACAGTCGCCGGTGGCGGGACCGGTTTCGGTCGGATCGACGGGTAGCTCTTCGGTGTCCGCGATGTGCCAGTGGCCACACTCCTCGCACTCCCACGCGGGAATCGGCGTGGCAAAGACGCGCTGGCGGGAGATAACCCAATCCCAACTCATCCCGTCCGCCCACTCTTCGAGACGGGCGTACATGTGCTCGGGAATCCACTCGACTTCCTGGGCTTTCTCGACGATTTTGTCCGGTTCGACTTCGACGAACCACTGTTCTTTCGAGAGGATTTCAATGGGGGTGTCACACCGCCAGCAGGTGCCGACGGACTGCTCGGTCGGTTCCGAATCGTTCAGGTAGCCCTCCTCGGCCAACGCGTCGGCGATTTCCGTTTTCGCCTCGTCGATGGCCAATCCCTCGAACTCACCCGCGAGTTCGTTCAGGTGGCCGTCCTCGGTGAACACTGGACGGAGGTCGAGGTCGTGTCGCGCCCACCAGTCCACGTCCTGTTTGTCCCCGAAGGTACAGATCATGACCGCGCCGGTTCCGAAGTCGCCGTCGACGTCGTCGTCGGCGACGAGTTCGATCTCCTGCCCGAACAGCGGAACTTCGAACGTATCGCCGATACGGTCGGCGTAGCGTTCGTCCTCGGGATCGACAGCCATGCCGACACACGCCGCGAGCAGTTCGGGGCGCGTGGTTGCGATCTCGATGTCGTCGTTTCCGACGCCGTCGAACGTGACGTAGTAGAGCGTTCCCGTCCGGTCCTCGTTCTCGACTTCCGCGTCCGCGATGGCCGTCTCACAGCGCGGACACCAGTTGACGGGGTGTTCGTCGCGGTAGACGTGGTCCTCCATCTCGACGAACGAGCGCTGAGTCTTCCCCCAGTATTCGGGGTCCATCGTGCGGAACTCCGCGTTCCAGTCGATGGAGAACCCGAGTTCGTTCATCGTCTCCTTCATCGAGTCGATCTGCTCCTCGGTGTGCTCGATGCAGAGTTGACGGAACTTCTCGCGGGAGACTTCGGTGCGGTGGATGTCGTGGTTCTCCTCGACCTTCACCTCGGTCGGCAGACCGTGACAGTCCCATCCCTGCGGGAAGAGGACTTGTTCACCTTTGAGTCGGTGGTAGCGCGCCGCGAAGTCGATGTAACTCCACTGGAGTCCGTGGCCGATGTGGAGGTTACCCGTCGGGTACGGTGGCGGCGTGTCGATGACATACTCCAAATCGCCATCCGGCGTGTACACGTCGGAGTCTTGCCATTCGTCCTTCCACTTTCGCTCGATACGCTCTGGTTCGTAGTCGTTTGGAACGTCAGTCATGGCTGCAAATCCCTGTCGCTAAATGGTGAATCGGCGAGAAACACTATCGGCTCGTCGTCTACGCTACAGACGTACTACCGACACCATCGCGCTCATACCTGTGACTCTGCGCGGCGTCGCTGATAAAGGTTCCCGTCCATTGATCGCGTGAAATCAACTCCGAACCGTCCGATACGTCCTGACGAGGAGGAATCCGCCCATCGTTCCGAGAGCCGTGACGACGGCGAAGAGGAAATTCGGGAAGTTCCGGACCACGAACATGAGATACGGTATCGTGACGAAAACGGCGATGAGACAGAGGAGAACGATAACGAGATTCAATCGCCAAACGATTCTATCCTCATTCATACCCTCAACACACCCCCCGTATTGTTATTTGTTTGGACCGGATGAAAGATACAAACGATTATCGTCGTTCGAGTTCGTGGCTCGTGACTCGACCGAACGACGTAGGGGTCAGGTGCGCAACTCCCTAAAATCCTGAAAGACTGGAAAGAAGAGTGATTTTGCCGAAGAAGTACCGATAGCCGCCATCCAGTTTTGCACCGATTGCTATCGATGTGTCTCTTCGCGTGCAAAATGCTCATAGTGCAATGTGTTGATTTTAGTTATATAAATGAATGCAACAACCCGGAAGAGAGTTCTCATGATCGTTCTCATTCTACTGATCCTCGGTATCATCGGCGGGTTAGCAAGCAGGCCGACCGCGGCGTCGGTAACTGACAGCGATCAGGTAACGGTCACGGACGTCGTGGACGGCGACACGCTGGATATCCAGTATTCGAACGGTTCGACCGATACGGTTCGTACTGACTCCGCAAAATCGCAACCCCTACCACCCCCGCCACGCAGGGTTCACCCATGCAACTGGGCGTCATCGGACTCGGACGGATGGGTCGCATCGTAGTGGACAGAACCCTCGACGCTGGACACGATATCGTGGCGTACGACGTCGCGGAGGAAGCCGTCGAATCCGCCGCGGAAGGGGGCGCGGAACCGGCCGACTCGGTCGCGGACCTCGCGGAGAAACTCGGCGACGAGAAACGGATCTGGTTGATGGTTCCCGCCGGTGACCCCGTGGACGCCGCCCTCGAAGATTTGGAACCGTACCTCGACGCGGACGACGTCGTCGTCGACGGTGGAAACTCGTACTTCGAGGACTCCGTGCGCCGAAACGAGACGACTTCCGCGACCTATCTCGACTGTGGAACGAGCGGCGGCCCGGCGGGGGCCGAACTCGGTTTCTCGCTGATGATCGGTGGGGAGCAGTGGGCCTACGACGAACTAACGCCCGTCTTCGACGCCGTTGCGACCGGCCCGGCGGGACACGACCGGATGGGCGAATCGGGGTCCGGCCACTACGTCAAGATGGTCCACAACGGCGTCGAATACGCACTGATGCAGACCTACGGCGAAGGGTTCGAACTGCTCCACGAGGGGCGCTACGACCTCGATTTGGAAGCCGTCGCGCGGACGTGGAACAACGGCGCGGTCATCCGCTCGTGGCTCCTCGAACTCTGCGAAGAGGCGTTCCGCGAGGAGGGCACCGATTTGGGCGACGTTGCCGACCACATCGCGGGCGGTTCGACCGGAACGTGGACGGTTCAAGAGGCACTCGAACAGGAAGTTCCCGTCCCGCTCATCTACGAGGCGCTTTCCGAGCGGTTCGGCAGTCGTTCCGGGGACGATGGCCGCTTCTCGCGCCGGTTGGCGAACCGACTCCGATACGGGTTCGGTCGGCACGAAGTCGCACGACAGGAGTAAGGCGTCGATTGGTGGGGTGGAAGACGAATGGAGGGGGGCGAAAGGGGACGGACGGAGGGAAACGAAGGGGGACGGAACTCACTCCGACGCCGTCGGGGTGGTCCGTCGAGAGACGACGAGAACGCCGGTCGAATAACAGGCGTAGTAGCCGAGGAACACGAGGAGGACCACGACCGTCAGCGGATCGGTCGGCATTCCGGATGCGGAAGTGCCGGTCGTCGTGGAGTTCGCCGCGTTACCCATCACCAGCGGATACAAGTGGCTCGCCAACCGGAGGAGAAACAGCGCGAAGACGGCGAGTCCGACGTACGGGTGCGGTTCGTAAAACGCACCGTCGTCCGTGTGTTCGAACTCCGTGAAGGTGAGACCGATGGCGGCAGTGACGCCGCCGATACCCACGCCGACCAGGTCTTCGAGAAGGTTCACCGGACTCGTCACCGACGACGCCACGACAAACGCGACGAGGACCGTGATGAGCACCGCTCGGAGTCCGAGACGCTTCTTCGATACCGGTTGCCGCCCGAACGACCGCTTGAATCGACGGTAGACGATCACGCCGAAGATTCCGACGGTGAAGAGGACCGGGAGGACGTTCATAGTCGGAATAACCGGATCGTTTTCTATCAACCTGCCGTTCGATTCGTCCCGTTCGGTTTCACGAACTGATCGACGGAGAGTTACAACGAAGGGAGACGCGCCCGATTTTCACAATGGTTAAACGGACACCGCCTGTACGGCGTGGTGAGGGCGCGTAGCTCAGTGGACAGAGTCCTTGGTTCCGGACCAAGATGTCGCGGGTTCAAATCCCGTCGCGCCCGTGCAGCGAGGAACGAAGTGACGAGCGAACCGGTACGCTGGATTTTGAATCCGACCAGTCGCATGCCCGCAGTTTCTCCGACGAAATCCCGTTTTCGACCTATTCCAGCGTCGGGATGTATTCGGCGTTGGCTTCGATGAGTTCCTCGGTCATCTCGTGGAGTTCGTCCAGCGAACAGGCCGCGGCGGAAAGCGGGTCGAGTTTGACGGCTTGGTGGATTTTCTCCCGGTTTCCTTCGAGCGCACCTTCGACGGTGAGTTCGTACACGGCCGAATGCTGGCGGTCGAGCGCGGCGAGTTGGGTCGGAAGCGCGCCGACCGACGCGGGGTGAAGACCGGTTCCGTCGACGAAAACGGGGACTTCGACGCAGGCGTCGTTCGGGAGGTTCTCGATGGCGTTCGTCGCGTTCGGGACGTTCAGGTTGAACCGCCGCTGGGTACCGGTTTCGAGCGAGTGGATGATTCTGGACGCGTATTCCTCCGAGCGCTCGACGCCGACCGAATCGAGGTCGATGCCGAGTTCGGGGTCGTCCCGTTCCGCCGAACGGGCTTTCCACCCTTCCAGATACGTCGCGGTGGGCATCCGCTCCGCGAAGTTCGTCCCGACCATCTCCTCGATGGCCGCGTCGTCGGTGCGGACGTACGGGACGTACTCGCTCATGTGATGGCTCGATTCGGTGGGAAACGCGCCGAAGTGTTTCAGCATCTCGAACCGGACCGTGTCCTTTCGATAAGTTTCGTCGTTCTCGGCGGCGTCACGGAGCGCCGGGTAGACGGAGTGGCCGTCGTGTTCACACTCCAGGAACCACGCCATATGGTTGATACCCGCGACCCAGTACTCCAGTTCCGACGCCGGGACGCCGACGTACTCCGCGATGGCCTCGGCCGTGTGCGGAACGGAGTGACAGAGACCGACGACGTCGATGTCAGTCGCGTCGAACAGAGCTTTACAGAGGATCGCCATCGGGTTCGTGTAGTTGAGAAGGTGGGCATCGGGGCACAATTCTTCCATGTCGGCGGCGAGGTCGAGTATCGTCGGAATCGTACGGAGTCCGCGGAAAATCCCGCCCGGTCCGGTCGTGTCGCCGATGGATTGTTTCACGCCGTACTTCTCGGGGATACGAATCTCGTTTTCGAACGGTTCGGTTCCGCCGACGTTGATCATGTTCAGGACGTAGTCCGCGTCCGCGACCGCTTCTCGGCGGTCGAGTGTCGCTTCGACGCTCGCATCGAGCCCTTCGTTCTCGATCATCGCCTCGGCGATTCGATGGGTTTGGGAGAGGCGGTGCTCGTCGATGTCCATCAACGAGAGTTCGCTGCTCGAAAGCTCCTCGAACGAGAGTATATCCCCGATCAATTTCCTCGCAAAGACCATACTCCCCGCACCGATCAGGGCAATCTTCGGCATGGTAGGGATATCTCCTCGGCGAGGTCATTACCATTTCGCCGGATAGCATCAGAATTATGTCGAGCGTACGGCGTGAAGAACCGCCCCTCGTTCTGCTGGCGCGTCACCCAACACTGCACATGCTCTCTCGGGAGCAAAGGGCTTTTCCGACGCACTCACAGAGCATGAAACCATCCCACGCCGTGCCCGGTAGCCCCAAGGCCAAAAGGTGCTCCGGTGAGAAACACACGGCGGGGATGTACTTGATGTATGTAGTCCTCACCTATTAGAGTTACAACTCCGTTTTTCGGTGTGAACTGTTTAAGCTACTGTTCGAAAACATCACGAACAGTGGGGACAAACAAATCCATAAACAGACATTATTGGACGTATAGAACCGTGAAAACCGCGTGACGTGGCCGAACGTGCCAGTTTGGAGCACTGAATCGAGGTCGCCATTTCATATCCATTCCAGACTATTCAATTATACGTCACATAATAAAGGTAGATGCATGCCAACAGACTACCATGGCGATCAGCCTGAATGACCCGGAATACACGGTTGAGAGTCCCGCCGACCGACCCTCCCTTCGAGAGACGGACGACGGCGAATGGATCGCATCCGACACGAGCGGACGTTCGTGTCGTGGGGCGACGCCAGCCAGTGCCATCGCGTCGCTCCGGCAGTAATTATCCACACAAGTATTTTCACCCAAACTTCGATTCAGGTTAGTGCTACGCTGTTGTAGCTGGTAATTACTTAATCTAACAGTCGTCCAAGCCGAAGTATGCCCATTGGTTTGCCAGAATACGCCGTTCGAAATCCCGCACAGTGTCCCCAGGTCCGACAGATTTCCAACAATAAATGGAGAGCCAAGGACGAGCACGGTCGGTGTGCTTCGGGGTCGACGCCCGCCCAAGCGATAGCGAGACTGAAGCCATAACCGCGAATTATCCCGAATAACGCGATTTAGGGGGTGTTTAATCGACGACCGCTTGAGCGGCGAGTCAGTACGAGTTCGAACGTCGTGCGACAGAACGACTGATTTGAGAACCGTCTGACCGGAGCGGGGTAGAGCCGTGGGTCTCGAAACGACGATTCGAAAGGAAGTACGGCACAGTTCGTCGATCCGAGGACGATTCGGAATCTTGATGTCAAGGTGTTTCGTTTCGAAGGTACGATGACCAGCACACAGTCCAGCAGTTCGATCACAGAGGGTGGACTGGTGCGACCGATGTTCGAACTCGCGTGGCCGATCGTCGTCATTCAGCTTCTACAGGTGATGTACAACGTTGCGGACACCTTTTGGCTGGGACGGTTGTCGTCCGCCGCGGTCGGCGCGATGAGTATCGCATTTCCGCTCATCTTCTTCCTCATCTCCGTCGCGGGCGGGTTTACGACGGCCGGGAGCATCTTGGTCGCCCAGTTCACCGGGGCGGACAGCGAAGGATCCGCGGGAAAAGTCGCGGGCCAGATTCTCTCGTTCGTCCTGTTACTCTCCGTCCTCCTCGCTATCGCCGGATACTTCCTCACCGAACCGATGCTCTCGGTGATGCCGTCGCAGGGCGCGACGGCCACGCAGGTCGTTCCGCTCGCTCGGGAGTACATGGAGACGTACTTCCTCGGATTGCCCTTCCTGTTCGGGTTCTTCGTCTTCACGTCGTTGATGCGCGGGTACGGCAACACCCGTACCCCGATGCGTATCATGCTAGTGAGCGTCGCCGTCAACGTCGTTCTCGACCCGGTTCTCATCTTCGGGGCGGGACCGATTCACGGCATGGACGTTCGGGGCGCGGCGCTCGCGACCATCTCCGCACGGGCCGTTGCGAGCGTTCTCGGACTGTACGTCCTCTTCTACACCGACGCAGGACCGAACGTCAGCGTCGACGACCTCGTCCCGGACCTCGGTCTTATCTGGAAGATAATCCGAATCGGCACGCCGAGCGCTCTCGAACAGTCCACGAGTTCGCTCGCGATGATTTCGCTGACCGCGATGATCGTCCAGTTCCAACCGGCGGTGGTCAGCGCCTACGGACTCGGAAACCGCCTCGTGTCGCTCGTGTTCCTCCCGGCGATGGGGCTGGGACGAGCGACGAACACGATGGTGGGTCAGAACCTCGGCGCGAAGAAACCCGACCGTGCGGAGCGGGCGGTGTGGCTCGCGGCGAAGGTTGGCGCGGGTGTGATGTTCATCGTTGCAATCGTTGCAGCGTTGTTTCCCCACCCTATCGTCGGCGTCTTCATGGCGACTGGAACCGACCAAGCCCACGAAACGGTCAAGTTCGGGAGTCAGTACCTCCGGATACGATCGGTCGAGTTCGCGTTTATGGCCGTCCTACAGGTGCTCCTCGGCGCGTATCGCGGTGCAGGCAACACGAAATTGGCGATGGCGTTCTCGATGATCACGCTGTGGCTCGGGCGCGTCCCGACGGTGTACTTCCTCGCGTTCGTCCAGCATATGGGGCCGACTGGTATCTGGGTAGGGATGGCCTTCGGAAATATAATCGGAGCCATCGTGGCGGCTCTGTGGTTCACACGCGGGACGTGGAAGCGGACGGTCATCGACGAACCGAGTGTTACCCTCACTGACGGTGAAGGGGAATGACTATTCGGTTCCAGAATTAAGAGTAGCATAATAAAATGACTAGGGAGTGTAGGAGGTTCCAATGAGTCCGACGAGCGTCGTAATGCAAGGAGACACCTCTTGCTCGACGAACGGAACGACACGCGCTGGTCGCAGGTACGATCTAGGTGATGGTAAATGAGTAACGTAGATGTTCTTCTTATCGGTATCGACGCCGGATGTCTGCCCGTCTTCGAGCGGTTGTATGAGGACGACGTCATTCCCAACATCCGCTCCATCTGTGACGGTGGCGCATCCGCACCGCTGGAATCACAGATGCCGCCGTGGACCCCGAGTGCGTGGCCGTCGATGTACACCGGCGTCAACCCCGGGAAACACGGCGTCTGCGGGTTCGTCGCCTACGACGGATACGATTTCCACGTCGTGAGCGGGCAGGACGTCGAGGAACACTCGATCTGGTCGCTGCTCGACCAACACGACCTCACGAGCGTCGTCGTCAACGTCCCGGTGACACACCCGCCGGACGACATCAACGGCGCGCTCATTCCGGGGTTCATCGGTCCCGAAAACCCGCGCTGTTCCCCCGATGGACTGCTGGACGACATCCGCGAAGAGATCGGCGAATACCGCGTGTATCCGACCTACTCCCGCGAGGAGTCGGATTACACCGACGCACAGAAGATGGACGAATATACGAGTCTCGTCCGCATGCGAGGGGAAGCGTTCCGCTACCTCGCGGACGACTACGAACCCGACTTCGGGTTCGTCCAGTTCCAGAAGCCCGACACCGTCTTCCACGAGTTCGACGGCGACTGGGACAAAGTGAAGACCGTCTACGAGGAGACAGACAGGCAGGTCGGGAAACTGCTTGAGGAGTGTGACCCGAACACCGTCTTCATCGCGAGCGACCACGGGATGGGACCGTACGAGAAGTACGAGTTCCGCGTCAACGAGTTCCTCCGCGACGAGGGCTTCGTGAAGGCCCGAAACGGCGGACGCGGAATGCCGTCGTGGAACCCGATTCAAGACGAACTCCGGGAAGGGAAGGACACGAAGACGTGGGAGCCGAACACGTTCGAACGGCTGGCCGCGAAAGTGGCCCAGTTCGGCTTCACCGCGCATCGAATCCGAACCGGATTGGAGAAGGTCGGTCTCGCCGAGATCGCAAAACAGTACGCGCCGAAGAACGTGGCTCGGATGGCGAACGAACAGGTGGACTTCGCCAAATCGACCGCCTACGTCCGTGCACGAACCGAACTCGGCGTACGTATCAACTTGCAGGGCCGCGAACCGAACGGCATCGTCCCGCCGGAGAAGTACGACGAGGTGCGTGACGAGCTCATCGAGAAACTCAGCGGCGTCGAAACGCCGGACGGAGAACCCATCTTCGGCGAGGTCGTGCCCCGCGAGAACTACTTCCACGGGAAGAACGCGGACAACGCGCCGGACATCGTGACGATTCCGAACCAGATGGGCCAGTTCATCTCCGCGCAACTGCTCGGCGATTACTTCGCGCCGCCGACCGAACCGTGGAACCACAAACTCGAAGGCATCGTCGCCGCGAAAGGGGAAGGCATCGACGTGGACGCGATGCCGACCAAAGCACACCTCTTCGACATCGCGCCGACGATCATGTCCGCGCTCGGCGTGCCCTACAGCGACCGCATGGACGGGACGGTGATCCCGGTCGTCGAGGACGCCGGTTCGCAGTCCTACCCCGAATACGACGAGGAGAACGACGGTTCATTGGGCGACGACGAGGGCAACGTGGAAGAACGGTTGGCCGACCTCGGCTATATGCAGTAACGCTTCTGCCGACTCGCTTCCCCGTACTTCCCGACGAAGTTGTACACCGACGGACGGAGTAGTACCGTGGAGTAGATTTATGTTCTCTACTAACCATTCTGGATTTATGTCACGAGAACAATCCATCGAGTTCGGGACGTTCGGGGGGCGACACGTTCCCGAACCGCTGGAGGAACCGCTCGAACAGTTAGCAGGAGCGTACGACGAAATTTCGGAGACGGAGGAGTTCCAGTCGGAGTTCCGGTCCCTGCTCGAATCGTTCGCCGGTCGGCCGACACCGATCTATCACGCGAAACGGCTTTCTGCGGAGTACGGTGCACGGATCTACCTGAAGCGGGAGGACCTGCTCCACGGCGGGGCACACAAGATCAACAACTGTCTCGGGCAAGCCCTGCTGGCGAAACAGGCGGGCAAGGAACGACTCATCGCGGAAACCGGCGCGGGACAACACGGCACCGCGACGGCGATGGTCGGCGCGCTGCTCGACATTCCCACCGAGATTTACATGGGCAAAAAGGACGTCGAGCGCCAGAAGATGAACGTCTTCCGCATGCGCCTGATGGGTGCCGAGGTGAACGAGGTCACGCGCGGCGATTCGGGACTCGCGGACGCGGTCGATGCCGCATTGGAGGACTTCGCCCACAACGTGGACGACACGCACTATCTCGTCGGAAGCGTCGTCGGGCCGGATCCGTTCCCCCGCATGGTTCGGGACTTCCAGTCGGTCATCGGCGAGGAGGCACGGGAGCAGATTCAGGAGAAGGCCGGGAAACTCCCCGACGGCCGCGTCGCGTGCGTCGGCGGGGGGTCGAACGCCATCGGGTTGTTCCACGCGTTCCGCGACGACCCCGTCGAACTGTACGGTGCGGAAGGCGGCGGCGAAGGCACCGACTCGAAGCGCCACGCCGCACCGCTGGCGAACGGCACGACCGACATCCTGCACGGGATGCGAACGCGGATTCTGAACGACGACGTGGAAGTTCACTCGGTTTCTGCGGGACTCGACTACCCCGGCGTCGGTCCGGAACACGCCCAGTTCCGCGAGACGGGACGGTGTGAGTACACCGGCGTCACCGACGAGGAGGCGCTCGCCGCGTTCCGCGAACTCAGCGAACTGGAGGGCATCATCCCCGCGCTCGAATCGAGCCACGCCGTCGCACTGGCGAAACAGCTAGCCGCCGAAAAGGACGAGGACGACGTCATTCTCGTGAATTTGAGCGGCCGCGGCGACAAGGACATGGAACAGGCCGCCGAGTTGTTCGACCTCGGAAAATAAGGAAACGTTCGACCGGCAGACGAATTCAACCGACAGACGAATTCGACCGATCGATCAGACGGCCGCCATCGGCGGCACCGTCGCTCGGTTGGTGTCCTCGTTTTCGTTCGTCTCGTTCGTTCCGTCGCGCTCGTTCGCGCCGTGTCCGTTCCGGTCCGCGAGCGTCGCAGTCACGTCCGCGTTCAGCCGGGAGTAGTTGAAGTAGACGCGGTCGTACTGCGAGGATCGATACTCGCCGTAGAGGTCGAGCTGTGCCGTTTCATTACAGCCGACGAGCGACGCGAGTTCGGCGTCGTCGAACCGAACCGTGAGCGTGTCCTCGTCGGCGTCGTAGGTGACTTTCTCCGTGGCAACGGTGCGGTTGTCCGGAGTGGAGACGACGAACGTGTTCGGGGCGGTTGCGTCGTAGTCGTCCGGTGCGTCGAACTGCATGACGGCGTTTCCGTGCCCGTCGAGGGAGACGGATTCGTCGGCGAGTGACGTATCGACGCGCTGAATTCGGCCGTCCGTCGTCGGCGCGATTTTTCCGTTCGATTTCAGGTAGTCCACGACGGTGGTCGAGAGCAGTTTGTCCGTGCGCTGAACGACCGGCTTGTCGGCGAGCGGATAGCCGCTGCCGCCGCCAGCCATGAAGTCGTTGACGGCGACTTCGTACGTCGCGTTCGGATCGAGCGGTTTTCCATCGACCCGGACGTCGCGTATTTTTTGTTTTCCGTCGTGGCCGACCCACTCGAAGCGGACGCCGCTGACCTGCATCGACATCTCCGCGCCGTACTGCTGTCCGGCGTCACTTTCCATCGTCGTGATTTGGCTCGCGAGCGTCTCCTTGAGTTGTGCGCCCGTCAGTCGAACCGTCACGACCTTGTTCCCGAACGGGAGCGTGTTGAACACGTCCCCGCCCGTGATGTTTCCGGGGCCGTAAACACCGTTCGAACGGATTCCACCGGCGTTGGTGATGGCGACGTCGGCACCCGTTTGGGATCGCATCGCGTCGGTCACGAGGTCGCCGTAGTTGCTCTCGCGGTGGTAGTTCGTGGAGAATCGCGCGTCGAGCGGTGTCTCGGTGTACGCGATAGTCGAATCGAGGTCGACTTCCGAACGGTAGTCGTTGATGATCCGCGAGACGGTTTCGTTCTTCGGCGTCGACTCCGTGATGTTGATGAGTCGGCCGTTCGCGCCGACGACGTCGCCGTCCTCGACCGTGAGGTTGATTTCACTCAGGTACTCGGCGCGGGCTTCCGTCTCGCTGATGATGGTTCCGTCCACGACGCGCGGTCGGTAGACGACCTCGTCGTGACCGGTCAGCACCACGTCGGCGTCGGTCTGCTTTGCGACCGTTTCGGCTTCCTTGGTGCCTTCGTGGAGCAGGACGACGACCACGTCAACGTTCTTCTGTTGCCGAAGTAGCTTCTCGTACTTCTGCAGCGTCGGGACGACGGGTTTCGCGGTAATGTTGTGCGCCGAGAGGTTCTCCGAAACGGAGCCATCGACGCCGGGATAGATGGCACCGACGACGCCGACTTTGACGCCGCCACGGTGGACGACCTCGTAGGGCTGTGCTCCCTCGATGGTGTCACCGGTCGTCTCGTTCACGAGGTTCGCCGCAAGCCACGGGAAGTTCTCGGCGGGGACGCGTTCGCGAACGCGTCAGTTCCGTAGTCGAGGTCGTGATTTCCGACCGCTTCCGCGTCGGGATGAATGAGATCGTACACGTCAACGGGTGCGTGCCACCCCGAGACGGGCGAGAGCGCGTTCGGTGACAGTTCGTCACCGCCGCCCATGACGAACGTCGGGTTGTCGTGGGCCTGCCGACGCTCGTCGATTCGGTTAACGAGCCGCGGCACGTTGCCGTCCTTCGCCGCGGCGGTCTGAATGTCGTTGTAGGAGAGGATGGTCACGTTCGTCGAACTGTTCGTGGTTGCCGTGGTCGGTCCGGTGTCGGAGTGTCGCCCGCCGACGTTCACACCGAGTGCGGGAATCGCTCCCGCGCTCACGATGCAAACGAGCAGAACGACTGCAGTAGCACGTCGCATTCATCGTAGTAAAACTACCGTTCGACGTTAATTGTATCTATGAGATGTTGATAGTATAATGTATTCTATGGATGGGAAATATTCGACTTTGGGACACATCGGTACGTTGGTGGATTGGAGCCGTCAGTGGTCGCTACCACTGTGTCAGCGCCTTCGTCCCGTGGGAGTACGACAGTACGCCGAGGAACGTCAGGACGCCGGAAATGGCGGCAGCGCCGCCGAAATAGAACACCCACTGGATACCCGGTCCGGTCGTCAGTATTCCGGCGAGAATCGGCGCGAGGATACTCCCCGGCCGCCACACCAAATCCCGAACGCCGAAACTGCTCGCCACGCCGCCGCCCTCGACCCCTTCGTCGGCGAACAGCGCCATGCTAGCCGGTTCGCGGAAGCTATCGGCGATGCCGAGAAGCGCGTTCAACCCCACCAGGGGGAGGAACGCGGGCGAGAGTTGCCCGAGGATCGGAAACATCGACGGAAGTCCGAGCGTCCGACCGATGGCCGGTGAGAACGGAATACAGAGCGCGACGAGTCCGTACAGGCCGCCGCCGCAGAAGACGAACAGAGCGCGGCCGTATCGGTCTGAAAGGCGTCCCGTGTGGGGTTGAAACAGCATGTTCGTGAACTTCTCCGAGATGAGAACGGCGCTGACGGCGAGCGCCGCGTAGGCCAACCCACCCTGAGACGCCTTCAGTCCCGCGTATACGACGACCCAGTTTCGAACCATCGTTACCGCGACGGCGTACTGGGAGCGGAAACTCGTCAGCGTCAGGAGTTTGCGATTGAGCGCCAAATCCGAGAACGGAAAGCCTTCGATTCGCGTGTCGTCGGGTTCCACGAACAACAACACGCCGAACAGCGCCGGAACCAGCAGGGCGACGATAACCCCGAACACCACGTCGAACCCGTACTGTTGATACAACGTCGCGGCCGAAATAGACCCGAGGATGGACGCCGCGAACCGCGCCGAATTGGCTTTCCCGATATGGTTCGCACGCGTGTCGGCCGTCGAGAGTTCACCGACGAGCGCGAGCGTGATGAGGCCGGTTCCGGTCAGGGCAACCCCTTGGAGCGCACGCGCGGCGATGAAGCCCCAACTGCTCTCCACGAACGGAAACGCGACGTAGGCCGCGATGGAAACCACGATGCTTCCAAGCAACACGGTTCGTTTGTCGTATCGGTCGCCACCCCACGCAAGCGGGACGACGGCGATCGACTGTGCGGCGGTCAGTCCGGAGACGAACAATCCGACGACGACGCCCGACTGGGGATTCAAAACGTTGAGATACGTCGGGAGGAGCGTCGCCAGCGTGATGAATCCGAACCCGGCGGCGAATCGGGTGAGATAGAGTGCGTAGAACTGAACGCGGTTTTTGTTCACGGTTCTAACTGTGAACAACCCCGCAAAACACCTTTCGTTTCGAAACCCACCCGTCGCTATCGTCGACGCGAGTGCTCGCTATCGGAACTCGACGCTGGTGAGTTACGATTCACGACAGTCCGGACAGAGGCCGCCTTCGAGATAGATTTCGAGCAACTTTTCGCCGCATTCGGAACATCGTTTCAGTACGTCTTTCTCCGCCACGTTCGCTCAGGACGAAATCGAAATCCGATAAAAATAGGCGTGTCGATTTTCCCCATCCTCAGTTACTCACGAGACTCACGTCGCCGTACGTACCGAGGGAACCGTTCTCGGCACGGGTTACCGAATCGACGGCGTCCACGAACCCGGTTCCGATGTTCCACGCGGTGTAGTTGTCGTGTGTGTCCTCCGCCTCGGCCGTGAGGGTATTGAGTAGTTCCAGCGGGCTGATGTCGCCGTTGTTGTTCTTCCGATAGGCGTCGACGACGAGCGTGGCGATTCCCGCGACCATCGGCGTCGCCATGCTCGTCCCGCTGATGGTTGCATACCAGAGCCGACCATCCTCCGGGCTTTCTGCCTGTAGCGCGTCATCGGGCGACATCGTACTGACTATCTCGTTGCCCGGTGCACCGATACCGGGACGGTAGATTCCGTACGGTCCGGAACTCCCACCGCCGTCGTGATACGCCGTGAGATTGTCGAGTGCGGTTTTCCGGTCCCAGTTGTCCGGGGTGTTGGTGCTATCCTGTTTCCGACCACGGGACGAAAAGTCGGTCACGGTCTTGTCGTCCTTCGTCGCCGCGACGCCGAGGACGTGCGGCGCTTTCGCGTACTGATTGAGCGTGTTCGTGTCCGGTCCGCTGTTGCCCGCCGCGAACACCGGCAGTAGCCCCGCTTGGTAGGCGTGCCACGTCGCGACGTTGAGCGCTTGATCCGGGTGGAACTTCTCGCCGTTCGAGGAACCGTAGGAGTTCGAGACGATTTTTACGTCCGTCGCGCCGCTCTGGACGCGCGACAGCAGGTGGTCGTACGCCGCGGCCGCCTTCACGACTAACAGGCTCACACCCGCGGCGTACACCGTCAGGTTCGCATCCGGAGCCATCCCTCGCTGTTTCCCGTCGCTCTTCGTCCCGTCGCCCGCGATGGACCCCGAGCAGTGGGTTCCGTGCCCGATCGTGTCGGTATCGAGAACGCTCGCGCGGGTCCACAACGTCGGTGAGTCGAGCGGGTTACCGACCCACTGCCAGTTGGCGACGAGACTGGATTCGAGGTCCGGATGGTCGCCGTCCACACCCGAGTCGATGACTGCGGTGTGCACGTCGGTCCCGGTATACCCGAGGTCCGATTGCACGTCGTTGGCTCCCGTAACTTGCCGACTGTCGTCGTTGTAGTAGTCCAACTCGACGTTCTTTCGGACGTATCGAACCGATTCCCAGTCAGCTATCGTCTCCAACTGGCTCACCGAAAGTTCGGTATAGCCGATAGGGAGCACGTCGAACTTGTGATAGCCATTAGCAAGGCTCAACGTACCGAGTTGATCCACGTCGTCGTTGCTCTCGAAGACGACGAGAGATTCCTGGAGGAGATCCGTCGTATCGTCGAACGCACCGTCCAGCACACCACCATCCGCCGCCGCTGCCCCGCTGAACGGTATCGTGGACGCAACCGCCGCCGCCCCGGTCCTTTTGAGAAATCGTCGCCGACCTTGTGAGTTGTTGTCAACCATCACAATTTCTGGTTACGATCAAATAAACTAAAGATTTGTTGCCGGTAGTTGAGAATTGAATCGATTGAGATATTCCGTGGGATGAAACGACGTTCGTTCCCGCCGTCACTCAGTCCAAGTTCTCGCGCTGATAGTCGCCGTCGTAGGTTTCGTCGTGGTCCGCCTCTGCGAGAACGAGTTGTGCGATACGTGCACCGCGTTCGAGTTCGATGTCGTGGTGGACCTGCAACAATCCTTCACCCTTCCCCTCGTAGCCCGCGTCCCACACCGCCGTGTTGAGCATACACGAGTTACGCATGAGCGACGACCGCGGATAGATGAAGCCGACGTGCCCCTCCGGAATTTCGACCGTTTCGGCGTACTGGACGATGTAGCCACCTTCCGGGAGGTAGTAGTTCTCCGGCGACTTTTCCGTCATCTGCTCGGATTCGATCCGGTGACGGTCGCCGATTTCCTTGTTGTTTCGCCCGATTCGCCCGGAATCCCGTTGTTCGTACACCTTCTCCAGCGTCAGATCGACGCCGTTCGGTTGTATCTGCTGTCTCCGAACCTCCTCGATGTGTTCTGCGACGAACGTTCCGCTCTGGAACATAGGCGGACGGCGTGTCCGAGAAACTAAAGCCGTTACCGTTCTCGCGCAGCGTGCGTGTCTCACACACGCACCATTCACGCATCGTTCACATGTCACTCAGTGGCGGTACCCGTGTCGATCAGTGGCGGTACCCGTATCGATTAGGAACGGTACCGTATCATTCGGCCGAGTCGACGACCGCCCCGTCCGCCATATCGAGTTCCTCCGCCTCAACGACGCCGACGCGGGCGTTCGCTCCGAGTTTGACGTGGTCGCCGACGACTCGCTCCACGTCCACGTAGTCAAGCGCGATATCGCTTCCCTCGATGGACTTCGCTCGAAGGAAACCGTCGGGCCGACGCCGACCGACGACGATGGAATCCCCAATGATGGACGAAACGACCGACTCGCCGACGAGGTTGAGCCGGATGTCGTCCGCCTCGACGTGACCCACCTGGATCGCACCGTGGACCCGCACCGCTTCGGCGTCCAACGTCGCCACTTTGGCCATACCCGAGGTTTCGAACTGATCGACCGTGACCGTCTCCAGTTTCACCGACCCCGAACAATCGAGCGTGTCCGCCTGCGTGGTTCCCCGTACCGATAGCGACCCGGACACGGAGACGCTGTCCGCTGTCACGTCTTCAGCGACTTTTGTCGATCCGGAGACCGTGATGGAATCCACGTCGAGATTACCCCGTATCGTCGCCGAACCCGCGACCTTCGCTCGTTCCGCGTGCGTATCGCCCTTTACCGTAAGGGAGCCCAGAACGCGAACGTGTTCGGCGTCGATGTCGTCGTAGGTGGCGGAACCGAGTACTTTGACCCGGTCGTCCTTCGTGATGGATGGGTTCATCACCCGGGGGTTTGTCGACGGGTGTCATAAATCTATGCACTAGATGTGCGTCCAATGTATGTTTAATGTGTGTTCAATGTGATTTTGATGTGCGTTCAGAGGAAACAGTTATGATACCGGGGACGGTAGCGACTGATATGAGTCGGAACATCCGAATCACCATCGACGACGACGAAGTGTTCGAACGGCTGAAACACCGAAAGCGCGAGTTGGACCTGTCGTGGGAGGAGGCGCTTCGACGAGGGTTGGAACGGGGACCCCACGACGACGAGAGGCGAGGGGCCCGTCGGGGAGGAGGGCATAAAAGAGGGCGAACGCACGCACGGCAGATGCACGACCAACGGCATCACCGGCATCGCGGGCGCGAACGACACGGAAAGGGTCATCCCAGCCCGTTCGACCCAGACTTCGGCGAACAGCTTCGCCGCGGCATCGAGGAATCGGTACAGGAATCCATGCATTCCGTCGAGGAATCGGTGAATGCCGTCCGTGAAGGGTTGGGAACCGAGATCGACCGGTTGGAGGACGCGGAAGACGCCGTCCTCGCGTTTCCGTTCCTCTCCGACGAGCGTGCACAGGTCCCCCTCCGTGTGAACCTCCGGACGAGCGCCGACGGGCTTTCCGTCGAGGTCGTCGCGGTTCGCCGCGGGAAGAACACGGCGGAGACGAACCGGTTCGCCGACGACCACCGAGCGGAGATAAATCGGTGGCTCGCGGACGGGCGGACGGTTCGACTCGAACTACAGAACGGAACCGAAGCCTACGACGTCGTTCCGTCCCTCTCGTGGGGACGGGCCGACGACGATACGCCGATCGTTACCGAGGTCGAAATCGTGGAGGTTCGTTTCGACTAATTTTCGTCGTCTCACCCTTTTGACCGCCCTCATTTTCGCAATGATTGCCTGACGAGAGCCTGATTTACCACGAACGATGAAAACGTAAACACGCGGGATTTATACCTTCGGAGGGTCGATATTCGTCTGATATGGGACAAACACTGACGGAAAAGATTCTCGGCGAGCACCTCGTCGAGGGCGAACTCGAAACCGGTGAGGAAATCGGGATCGAGATTGACCAGGTTCTCACACAGGACACCACGGGGACACTCGTCTGGCTCCAGTTCGAGGCACTCGACATGGACGAAGTCCAGACCGAGATCGCGGCCCAGTACTGTGACCACCAGACCTACCAGTTCGACTTCAAGAACACGGACGACCACCGATTCCTCCGCTCCGCGGCAGGCACGTTCGGTGCACACTACTCCCGTCCGGGTAACGGTATCTGTCACAACGTCCACAAGGAGAACTTCGCCGCACCCGGCAAGACGATGCTCGGGTCTGACTCCCACACGCCGACTCCCGGTGGCCTGGGTGAACTCGCGATCGGTTCCGGCGGTCTCGACGTCGCAGTCGCCATGGGTGGCGGCCCGTACTACATCGAGATGCCGGAGATCGTCAGCGTTCGCCTCGAAGGCGAACTCCCCGAATGGTCCACCGCGAAGGACGTCATCCTCGAGATGCTCCGTCGCCTCTCCGTGAAAGGTGGCGTCGGCAAAATCTTCGAGTACACCGGCCCCGGTGTCGAGACGCTTTCCGTTCCGGAACGGACGACCATCACCAACATGGGCACGGAACTCGGCGCGACGACCTCCATCTTCCCGACGGACGAGAAGACCGAGGAGTGGCTCAGCGCCCTCGGCCGCGAGGACGAGCACGTCGAACTCCAGGCCGACGACGACGCGGAGTACGACGACGAGATCGTCATCGACCTCTCCGAGGTCGAACCGCTCATCGCACAGCCATCGATGCCCGACAACGTCGTCCCTGTCCGCGAAGTCGCCGGACAGTCGGTCGACCAGGTCATGATCGGTTCCTGTACGAACGGTGGCTACGAGGACATCCTCCCCGCCGCGAAGATGGTCGAAGGCCGCACGGTCAACCGGAAGACGGACCTCATCGTCGCCCCGGCATCCAAACAGGCATCCGAGATGCTCGCCCGCGAGGGCTGGGTTGCTGAACTGATGGCGGCAGGCGTCAACTTCTCCGAGGCGACCTGTGGTGCGTGTATCGGTATCGGTCACGTTCCGGCCTCGGACTCCGTTTCCCTGCGTACGTTCAACCGCAACTTCGAGGGTCGCTCCGGTATCGAGGACGACTCCGTCTACCTCTGTTCGCCCGAAGTCGCCACGGCGGCGGCCATCAAAGGCGAAATCATCGACCCGCGCGACCTCGCCGACGAACTCGGCGACCTCGACGCGCCCGGATTCGAGATGGGTAACGACTACGGCACCACCGCCGACGACCCCGACCTCATCGCCCCCGACCAGGCCGTCGACGACGAACTCATCAAAGGCCCGAACATCGGCGACGTCCCGCTGAAGGACGAACTCGAATCCACGCTCGAAGGCCCGGCCCTGCTCAAGATGCAGGACAACATCACGACCGACCACATCATCCCTGCGACGCAGGACATCCTGATGTACCGGTCGAACATCCCGAAGCTCTCCGAGTTCACGCTCTCGCGCGTTGACGACGACTTCGCACAGCGCGCACTCGACTCCGACGGTGGTTTCCTCGTCGCTGGCGAGAACTACGGTCAGGGTAGCTCGCGCGAACACGCGGCACTGTGCCCGATGTACCTCGGCGTGGACGGCGTCCTCGCACAGAGCTTCGCCCGCATCCACAAGGCGAACCTGTTCAACTTCGGTCTCATCCCGCTCACCATCGACGCGGACGACTACGAGAAGATCGAACAGGGCGACGACATCGAAATCGTCGACGACGTTTCGGAAGCGGTCCGCTCCGGCCAGGAAGAGTTCACGGTCAGCGTGAACGGCGACTGGGAACTCACCGCGACGCTCGACGCGTCCGAACGTGAGCGCCAGATTCTCGCCGACGGTGGCAAGCTGCCCCACACGAAGAAGCAAGTCGAAGGCGGCGACGCAGCGGCCTCCGCGGACGACTAGAATCCACCTTTTACGACGGTCGAAAGCCAGCGTTCGGGTCGTTGCGACCCGAACACTGGCAGCCTCCCTGTAAAAGCTGGACCAAAAACACTCCTCTTTCATTTTGACGAACGACTCGCAGAGCGAGTCGTTCGTCTCCATTCAATCGTCGGTTCGGAAAATCTTCGATTTTCCGGAGTCTCAAAATCGCAGGGCGATTTTGATGGCTCGTAAGACCGCAGGTCTTTCGGTGTTGATGCTAGCGACTAGCGGTTGGTCAGTCTACTGTATTGGGTTGGTGAAGCCGACTTCACACAAACGACGGAATCTACACAACCGCTGGCCGCTAGTATTCTTCCGGAAAATCCCTGATTTTCTGGGCCGACGACTGAATGGGGATGGCTGACTCGCAACGCGAGTCAGCCATCGAAATGAAGGAGGAGTGCTTTTGGTCCAGCTTTTTATCGAGGGTCGCTCCGCGACCCTCGCAATAAAAAGGTGGGTGGGCACGAACGCTTTAGTTCTCCGCGTCGAAGTCACACTCGTGACAGCCACTGCGAGCGAGACGGGGTCGATTTCGATTCGCCCCGCCGAAGATGCGGACTTGCTCGCCATCTTCCGCATCGAGAAGGCGTCGTTCGAACAGCCGTGGCCGTTCGCCGCGTTCGAGCGGTACGTCGGCGAGCCGACGTTTCTCGTCGCCACGGACGGGGTGAAGATCATCGGCTACATCGTCGCGGACGTGATTCCGAACCACGGACAGCCACTCGGGCACGTCAAGGACCTCGCGGTGCATCCGTCCCGCCGTGGCGAAGGAATCGGGCGGGAATTGCTCAAGCGAGCGCTGTCCGGGTTGCAGTTCCAGTCAACACACAGCGTGAAGCTCGAAGTTCGGGCGAGCAACGAACCGGCGATTTCGCTGTATCAGGAGTTCGGGTTCCGGTATCTCCGGACGATACCGCAATACTACGGCGATGGTGAGGACGCGCTCGTGATGTTAGTCGAACTCGACCCGGTCGGCACCGAGTGAATCGTTTTTCAATGCGGAAACCGTATCGCACGTATGGGATATGCGTGTCCAGTGTGTGAAACGCCACAGTCGGACGGGGAACATCTCGCCAATCATCTCGCGTTTGCGGCCATTCTCGGGGACGACGAACACGAATCGTGGCTCGACGAGTACGCGCCGGGGTGGAACGAGGACGGTCCCGACGAACTCGCGCCGCGAATCACGGAGTACGCGGACGAAGAGGAGTATCCGCAGGTGTTCGAGGATACGGTCCACGACCACGGTCACGGGCACGACCACGGCCATGGAAACGGTGGACACGGTGGGCACGGACTCGAAGACGAACTCCAGCAAGCCGGTGGCTACGGTCGGGACGCGGCGATGGGTGCCGACGCACAGCGAATCATGGCGGAAGCACGGCAGATGACCGAGCAGATGATGAACGACGAAAGCGAGGGTTCGGAGGACGACGACGCAAACGGAACGGACTCGGCACAGGACGAAAACGAATAGTTCCCCGCCCCGAAACGTATCGCTCATGGAGACGCACGGCGTTTTTTCTCCGGCAACGGAAGCGACCGCACGCGAACAGTACGAGGACGTCGGTCCGGCAGCACAGACCGTCGTCAAGGAAACGGCGAAAGCGATGCGATTCGACAGCGACGAGTACGGCGAGCGGGTGACGAGCGACGTCGTTTCCACCGCGCGGGACGCGCTTTTCGCCTCCCTCCTCGAAACGCACACCGGAACCACGGAGGAGTTCGACGCCGACGTTCCGGACGATTTCGAGAGACACGTGGAGGGCAGTGAAAACGTGGACAGCGTCGCGTGGCACGTCGCACCCGCAGCAGAAACGGTCGTCGCCGTGACGTACCACGAAAAGGAGGAAGCCGCGATTGGAACCCTTCAGCGTATCGCCTTCGGTCGCGTGTACCGGGACATCCTGTAATCGTTCCTCTCGGGACATCGTTTAATTGGCTCGCGCGCGATTCCTTCGTCAGCATGACTGTCGATTACGGGCAATTCGACCGCGGGCGAGGGCTGAACTACTGGCAGTACGACCCGGTACTACAGCACGAAGTCGAACGCACTTACGGCGGTGACCGAGGATGGGCCGAGGAGCGATTCGACGAGTTCGGCGACATCGTCGGAACCACCATCGCGGAGCACTCGGACGACATCGACGAACACGGTCCAGAGCTCCGGCGTTACGACCGGTTCGGCGATGCCGTGAACGAGGTCGAATATCATCCTCACCAGTTCGAAAACGAGCGACTGGTGTACGGTTCGGGTGCTGTCGCCGACTCGTTTCGGGCACCTCCCGAGCAGGACGCCCCGGCGCCCATGCTCCATCACTTGACGATGGATTACCTGCTCGCCTACGCCGACGTGGGGTTGACCTGTCCGGTCGCGATGACGGCCGGTGTCGCGCTCGTGTTGGAACGGTTCGCTGACGGGTCCGAGGGCGACAGTTCCGGTGGCGACGGTTCGCTCTCGGAAACTTTCGACCGACTCACGACCCGCGAGTACGACGACCTGCTCCAAGGCGCGATGTTCCTCACGGAGCGGCAGGGCGGAAGCGACGTCGGCGCGACCGAAACCATCGCGGAGCGCGTCGAGGACGGAAACGGGTGGGAACTCACCGGCGAGAAGTGGTTCTGCTCGAACGTCGATTCCGGAGCGGTTCTCACGCTCGCCCGGCGACCCGACGCACCCGCCGGAACCGATGGACTGTCCTTGTTCTTGGTGCCGGAGACGACCCGTGACGGCGAGGAAAACGAATACACGATTCGCCGCCTGAAGGACAAACTCGGGACGGTCAGCGTCCCGACAGGGGAGGTCGAATTCGACGGCACCGAGGCGTCTCTCGTGGGGAAAATCGACTCGGGGTTCCGCTACATGTCCGAGATGCTCAACCTCGAACGGATCGCGAACGCGTTCGCGTCGTGCGGTCTCATGGGACGGGCGCTGTTGGAGAGCAAGGTTCGGGCGGCCAACCGCGAGGCGTTCGGGAAGGCCATCGACCAGTATCCGCTGATGCGTCGCGACCTGGTCGAGATGGCGGTGGCACACGAAGCGGCGACCGCCTTCACTTTCGATGCCGGGAGGGCGTTCGACCGCTACCAGCGAGGTGACGAGGACGCGTTCGGATTGATGCGACTGCTCGTCCCCATTGCCAAGTTCCGAACGGGACGGATGGCCGTCGACGTCGCCTCGTACGCGATGGAGATCCAGGGCGGCAACGGCTACGTAAACGATTTCGTCACCCACCGTCTTCTGCGCGATGCACAGGTACTCCCCATCTGGGAGGGAACGTCGAACATCCTCTCGCTCGACGTGCTTCGTTCGATGGCACGCGAAAACGCACACGAACCGGCACTGGCCCTGATCCGTGATCGACTCGATGGCGTAGAACACGACGAACTCGCCGACCTCGTGACGACGACGCGCGACGAACTCGGCGGGCTACAGGAGGCGCTCGGGGCGGTAGCGACGGAAGGCGACGACTACGCACAGCACCACGCGAAGGAACTGGCCGACTACGTCTTCGACGTGTACACTGCCGCGTTGTTGCTGTCGGAAGCGGACGGGGAACTCGCGGCAGGAAACGACCGGAAGGCACTCGTCGCCCGTCAGTTCGTCACCGATTCGCTGGGGGAAACCGCCGCACGGGGAATCACGTCGGGCGAAACGCTTCCGTCCGATGCCTTCGAGAAAATCGTCCGCTTCGCCTGAATTCGCCAGTCACTCGGGAGTCGGTTCCGTGTCGCGCACGTCGTCACAGCACTCGTTGTACTCGGTATGTGGTGCGCTACACTCCCCGGTACACGGATGGTTGATACGCTCGCGGATACGCGCGGCCACCTCGTCCGAGAGGGCGTTCCCCATCTCGCGTGCTTCCTCCGGGCTATCGATTTCGAGGTCGGAAAGCAGGAAGTTCTCCGCGAGACAGTGTTTCCACATCACTTCGCGTGCGGTTTCCTCGCCTTCGTCGGTGAGCCTCGCCCCCTTGTACTTCTCGTACGTCGCGAGGTCGCGCGCTTCGAGCGTGGTGAGCATTTCGGTGACGCTGGCGGAACTCACGTCCAACGCCGTTGCCAGTTCGCCGGTTTTGGCCGGACGGCCGGTGCTCTCGCTCACGAGGTGAATCGTGCTGAGATAACGCCCGACGCTCGCGGAAACCTCGCTCATTGTCTGTGCCTAGCGGGAGTCACGACCATAAATCATTCCCAATATCCTGCTCGTGTCTCCGTTTCCGAGCGACGGCATCTACTCGAACAGGCCGTCAACGTCCGTCTCCCGGAACTCCCGTCGTTCGACGTGTTGGGCCAGACGCTGAAAGATCAACGCCCTGTTCTCAGGTTGGCGGACGAAATCCATGACGAACGTGATGAACCGACTTCCTTCGTCGCCCGCATCCAAATCCGTCCGCGCGAACTCGATAGCCCGTTCGAGCACCGACTCATCGTAGCCGAACTCCTCGGCGAAGACGAGTGCGGCGACGGCCGATTCCTCGAAATCGAGGTCGTCGGGACGGAGGACGGCCCCGTCGTCGGTCAAGCGTGGCGGTGCTACCCGCTCGACGTACTCGGGGTCGTCACGAACGGCACGGAGGTAGCTCCGAACCGTCTCGACGTCGACGCCTCGATACTCCTCGGGAAGGTCGCCCAGGTAAGCGGCCGCGCTCTCGGCGAGGCCGCGGATTCCCGTCCAATTCGAGTCCGTCGTGTGGTGCACCACGGCGGTGAACTGGATGAGTCCGTGGAGAAAACGTTCGTCCGCCGTACCGCTGTCGAGGTCCAACCAGTAATCCTCCCACGCGTCGTGGGCGGCGTGAAACTCCCCAGCGTTGTAGATGGCGAGTCCGGCCCGAAGGTAAGTTTCCATACGACTACTCGTTCGTCGAGACGAAAATTCCTTTCCGACGATGAACAGTCACACACCGAACCGAGGAAAACGAACCCCCATGGGACCTGACTGGGTTATCGTCGGGGGTTCGAACCGAGAATGGTTATTTAGCGGCTTTCTTCGCGGCCCATTTCTTCAGATCACGAACGAACAAACGGTAGGTTTCAGTTTTACTCATACACGAGTAAATATTCAGCCGAGATTCAAAAGTGTCCCGGTTCGTACCAGATTTGGCCAGACAAAACATACCACGGTCACCGACCCGTACATCCATCCACATCTTTCCGCGAATATTGGTCAAACGGTAACGGTATTCGCACCGCTCGACGTACCGTCGCGCATGGACGAACTCGAACGGAAGCGGGCGACGACGGATTCGTTCGGCGCCGTGGCCGCTTCCTATCTCGACAGCGACGTTCACCGGGAAGGTGCGGACCTCGAACTCCTCGCGTCGTGGTGCGACGGCGCATCGACAGCCCTCGACGTGGCCTGCGGTGCCGGACACACCGCTGGCGCGCTCGCAGAAACCGCCGACGCCGACACCGTCGTCGCCGCCGACGCAACCCCCGAGATGGTCGAAACGGCGACGGACGCGTTTCCGGTGGTCGGCACCGTCGCCGACGCGGAGCGGCTACCGTTCTCGGACGAAGCGTTCGACGCCGTCACCTGCCGCATCGCGGCCCACCACTTCCCGAACCCGGACGCCTTCGTGTCGGAAGTCGCGCGCGTGCTCGCTCCCGGCGGCGTCGTCGCCTTCGAGGACAACCCATCCCGGACGACGACGAACTGGCGACGTTCTACAACCGGTTCGAACGCCTCCGCGATTCGACTCACGGCGAGGCCTACTCCGCCGCGCAGTGGCGCGACCGGTTCGGCGAGGTCGGATTGTCGGTTGACGAACTCACGACCATGCGAAAATCCCTCGATTACGAGTCGTGGGCCGAACGAACCGATCCCGGAGCGGACGCGCGCGAGGAACTGGACGAACTCGTCCGCGGGCCGGAAGCCGAAGAGGTGTACGACGTGACTGTTGAAGATGGGAACGTGACCGAGTTCAGCAACGAGAAGGTTCTACTGCGCGCGACGAAGTGAGAATCCGACTCACTTCGCTCGTTGGATTCGAGAAGCGTCCTGACGGAGTCCTACGCGAACGGAGTGAGCGTAGGGCCAGTCAGAGCGAAGCTCTGACGACTGTCCCACGCGAACGGAGTGAGCGTAGGGCCAGTCAGGTCGTGAATGAAATGAACGTCCTGACGGAGGTTTACCCGAGTGTAGCGAGGGTAAACCACGTTAGAGCGTGAACGAAGTGAGCGGTCTAACGGAGTTTCACATGAGTGTAGCGAATGTGAGGCCAGTCAGAGCACGAACAAAGTGAGTGCTCTGACGGAGATTTGAACTCTCCGAGACGGTCACGCTCACATCCGCTCGCGCGCTGCGTCTCGTCTGCTCAAAATCTCCGCAGTCGTCATCTTCCTCCACGACTCACGAGAGCCTCGGCTCTCGTGAGTTGGTTCCGTAAGAATGACGTCCTGACGGAGTCCTACGCGAGCGGACGCGAGCGTAGGGCAAGTCAGGTCGCGAACAAAGTGAGCGTCCTGACGGAGATTTGAACTCCGGTCCCTGGCTCCGCAAGCCAAGAGGATAGTCCACTACCCTACCAGGACTCATTCATTCATTTCGCGCTCGGCTTAATAGCGCTTGCGATGTGGTGGCGGTGTGTGGATGCGAGGCAACCACACGATTCGCACCCGGCGGGACTATGAGAATAACTCAAATCGCTATTTTCGTCTACGGGACAGTTTTTAGAATGGGTATAGTATCCGATAGTATGCAACGACGAGACATCCTGAAACGAGCGGGCGCGGCGACGACGGTCGGCATACTGGCCGGTTGTCTCAGTCGAGACGGTGGTAGTCCCGGCGGTTCGGGGTCCGAGAGTACGACGACGACCACCACGACCACAACCACCACGACGACCACGGCGGACGGGACGACGAGCGAAGAGATGACGACGAAGACCGGATCGGAGACCACGACTTCGGCGGGCGACGGCGAGTCGAATCTCAAGGACGGAACGGTGAAGGTCCTCAGTTCGAACTGCGGAACCCCGAAAAACGAGGCGTCCGTCGAAGTCAAGGACTCGCGGATGGTCATCACCGGCACGATAGGAGGAAGCGACTCCTGTGCGATACCCTACCTCAAGAGCACGAAAACCGACGCGAAAACGGGGACGTACATGGTGACGGTCGGAACGAAGCAGAAGAGCGGGACCGTCGGCTGTTCGGAGTGTCTCACCAAAATCGAGTACCGTGCGACGCTCACGTTCGCCGGTTCGGTTCCGAAATCGGTGAAAGTCACCCACGAGAGCATGGGGAAATCGAAAGTGGTCGCGAACACCGACGACAGTTAGTCCAGCGACGGGAACTGACGATCCACGAAAGCGTCATCGAGGCACGGGGCGTAACTTTATCAACGAAAATGCGGCCACTGATAGCTATGATTCGAACCGGATCGGGGTCGGCGGACTTCCGTTCCCCGACACAAAGACAACGCTTAAGCGACGGCCAACCCTGCAACCGAGTACGATTATGGGCGTTATAGACGAGGTACATGGGGACCTCGACGCCGACATCTCTCTGGACGAGTTCCGGGACGCCGTCGAGGAAAAAGTCGAACAGATGGGTGGGCTTGCGGACGAAGAAACCGCCGCAATGCTCATCGCGCACGAACTGGACGAAAGCGAGGTGAACGGCGTCGCCGACATCGAACCCGGCATCGAAGAAGTGAAATTCGTTGCCAAGGTGACGAGCGTCGGCGATATCCGAACGTTCGAACGCGACGGCGACGACGCGGAGGACGGTCACGTCTTGAACGTCGACGTCGCGGACGAAACCGGGTCGATTCGCATCTCGCTCTGGGACGAACAGGCACGGGGCGCGGAGGAGGAACTCGAACCCGGCCAAGTCCTGCGGATCAAGGGCCGCCCGACGGACGGCTACAGCGGAACCGAGGTCAACGTGGATCAAGCCGAACCCGACGACGATACGGAGATCGACGTGCAGGTTCAGGACTCCTACTCCGTCTCCGACCTCTCGCTCGGCCTCTCGGACGTGAACCTTCCGGGTAAACTACTCGACACCGGTACCGTCCGCACGTTCGACCGTGACGACGGCTCCGAGGGCAAAGTCGCCAACCTCACCGTCGGCGACGAAACCGGCCGAATCCGAATCACGCTCTGGGACGAGCGCGCTGACATCGTCGAGGAACTGGAACCCGGCATCACCGTCGAAATCGTGGACGGATACGTCCGCGAGCGCGATGGGAACCTCGAACTCCACGTCGGCAACCGCGGTGCGGTCGAGGAAATCGACGCCGACATCGAATACGTTCCCGAGAGCACGCCGATCGAGAACCTCGAAATCGGCGACACGGCGGACATCACCGGTGTGATTCGCTCATCGGACCCGAAACGCACGTTCGACCGCGACGACGGGTCGGAAGGCCAAGTGAAGAACGTCCGCGTGCAGGACGAAACCGGCGACATCCGCGTCGCGCTCTGGGGTGAAAAGGCCGACCGAGAACTCGCGCCGGGCGACAAAGTCGCGTTCGCGGACGTCTCCATCAAGGACGGCTGGGCGGACGACATCGAAGCCTCCGCCGGATGGCAATCGACCATCTCCGTCCTCGACAACAGTTCCCCGACGGACGCGGCGAACGGAGACAACGACACGAACGAGGCGGAAACCGGACTCGACGCGTTCGGAAGCGACGTCGAAGGCGACAGCGAAGAAACGACGACCGAGACGGAATCCGACTCGACGGCGGACGCGAACACGACCTCGGCCGACGACGGCGAACAGGTCGAGTTCACCGGAACGGTCGTTCAAGCGGGTAACCCTGTCGTGTTGGACGACGGTGAAGAAACGATAAGCGTCGAGACCGATGCCGACGTTCACCTCGGGCAGGAAGTGACCGTTCGCGGCGAGCGTCGTGGTGGGAAACTCGACGCAGAGGACGTGTTCTAACGCGTTTTCGGACGTTCCGAATTAGCTCTGGAACGGCTCTTCGTCGCGGTGATTGTCCTTGTTCTGTTCGTCGGTCGCGGCGTCTTCACGGGCCTGCTTTTGTTCGACTTCCGTCTCGTCTTCGAGTTCCTCTTCGCGGGCCTGTTCGGCCTCGGCTTCCCCTTCCTGTTCTGCTTCGTCTTCCTTTTCCTTCGCCATCGTTCGGTCACGTTCGTGTTGGTCGCTCATCGTGTCCGAGGGTTTGGCGTCGTCGTTTTAATTCGTGATGGCTGCACTGTCGTCCTTTTTATTGTGATAGCGATTTCCGCGTGTCCGATTTGCCGCGAGCGACAGTAGGGAAAGATTAAGGGCGACAGACTTCCGCTGTTGGATTATGAGCGTTGAGCTTCCGTTCGCGCCGGTCGATACGATAATCCGACGGAATGCGGGTACCCTTCGTGTCAGTGCGGATGCCGCCGAGGAACTCGCCCGACGGATTCAGAGTCACGGAGCGGAGCTGGCCGTGGATGCTGCAAAACAGGCGACGAAAGATAGACGGAAGACACTGATGGCGGCTGATTTCGGCGTCCAACAGGTCATCGACAAGGACGAACTCACCCTTCCGGTCGCCCCCGTCGATCGAATTGCCCGCCTCGATATCGGTGACGATTATCGGGTCTCGATGGACGCGCGGGTGGCGCTTGCGGACATCCTCGAAGATTACGCCGACAACGTCGCATCGGCGGCAACGATCCTCGCCCATCACGCGGACCGGCGAACCGTTAAGGCAGAGGACATCGAGACTTACTTCAGGCTGTTCGAATGAACTTCGGCTACAGCGAGGTCTGTTTAGCTCACGATACCGGAAAACGGCACCCGGAAAACCCCGACCGACTACGTGCGATTCGGCAGGCCCTCACGCGCAAACACGGCGTCGAATACGTAGAGTCACCACCCGCCACGGAAGCGGACGTCACGGCGGTTCACGACGAGGGGTACGTCAAGGAATTACGCGAGTTCTGTGATAGCGGTGGCGGTAACTGGGACCCGGACACCGTCGCCGTCGAAGCGACGTGGGATGCCGCACTCGAAAGCGCGGGGCTCGCAAAATGGGCTGCGAACAGCGCACTGGACGGCGAAGACGGACGTGCGACGCCGTTCGCGTTGGGGCGTCCACCGGGACACCACGCGGTAGAAGACGACGCGATGGGGTTCTGTTTTTTCAACAACGCCGCCGTCGCAGCCCAAGCGGTCATCGACGACGACCGGGCCGAACGCGTCGCGATCATCGACTGGGACGTCCATCACGGGAACGGCACGCAGGACATCTTCTACAACGACGGAAACGTGTTCTACATCTCGATTCACGAGGACGGACTGTATCCCGGCACGGGCGAAATCGAGGAAGCGGGCGAAGGGGGCGGAAACGGGACGACGCTCAACGCACCGCTCCCGGCGGGAGCGGGCGACCCCGAATATCGCTCGGTCTTCGACGAACTCATCGCACCCGCAGTTCTCGAATTCGATCCCGACCTCGTGTTGGTGAGCGCAGGGTTCGACGCTCATCGGCACGACCCGATTTCCCGGATGCGTGTCTCGACGGAGGGATACGGCATGCTCACCGCCCAAGTTCGTGAACTGGCGGACGAGTCGAACGCGGCTCTCGGGTTCGTTCTCGAAGGGGGCTACGGGTTGGACACGCTTTCGGACGGCGTTGCGATGGTCCACGAAGTGTTCGACGGGATGGACCCGGTCGTTCCCGAAGAGGAGGAGAACGAGGAGGTCCGCGAGGTCATCACGGAACTACTCGATACCCATCCGATGTTCGAGTAGGTCGGGAACGCCCCCTGCTCGACGGATAGAGAGCCGGTATTTTTCAAAATGCCCACCACAATTTATACTATAGCGTGCTGTAGCATCGTCACGCTCAGGGGTGGGCCAATGAGACAGGATTCATACGACGTAGCGGTGTTGCACGACAGATTCCCGGGTATGGGCGGTGGTGAGCGATTCGCCATCGAAGCGGCGCGCGTGCTCGATGCGCCGATTTACACGATGTACGTGGCGAACGACGTCCGAATTCCCGACGACGTGACCGTCGTTCCGATACGGCAGGGAAAGTACACACGTGGCCTCTCGGGACGACTGCTCGAATGGAAGAACGAGGGGATGAATCCACTGGAAACCCTCTCGGTATCGCTCGATATGACCGACGCGGCGGACGAACTGACGGAGTACGACGTACTCATCGAGAGCGCGCCGCTTTCGAAATCCTACGTCCCGCCGGTCGAGCAGACGGTGATTCACTACCCGCACAGTCCGCCGAGATGGCTGTACGACCTCTATCGTGACCGACTCGGGGAGTTCGACTATCCGGGCATCAAGTTCGCGCTGAAAGGCTATGCGAAGTGCTGGCGAGCACTCGACAAGGAGAGCAACGACTACGTCGACCGGTTCGTCGCCAACAGCGAACTCGTCCGCGACCGAATTCAGCGATACTACGGCCGGAACGCGGCGGTCGTCTATCCGCCGGTTACCGGCGATTGGCGGAACGACGGCGACGACGGGTACTTCGTGACGTGGTCCCGGCTCGCGCCGGAGAAACGCATCGGTCTCGTGATAGATGCGTTCGCGGGCCTAGACGAGCGTCTCCTCGTCGTCGGTGACGGGGAAGAACGCGAAGCGCTCGAACGGAGCGCACGCGGACACGACAACATCGAACTTCTGGGTTACGTCGAAGACGTCGCGGATATCGTTTCCCGCGCCACCGCCGTCGTCTACGCACCCAAGGACGAGGATTTCGGTCTGGTCGGTGCGGAGGCGTTGACGGCCGGGAAACCGCTCATCGGCGTGAACGAGGGGTACACCCGTCACCAAATCGTGGAGGGAACGACCGGATTGGGGTTCGAACCCACCGTCGAATCGCTCCGCGAAACCGTCGAACGATTCGACCCCTCGGATTTCGACGCCGACGAGATTCAACGGTTCGCCCGTCGCTACGACAGGACGACGTTCGCCGAATCGCTCCTCGAACTGGTCAACCGAACGCACGCGGAGGCGGCGAAAAAGCGCGCCGCGGTGGATACCGATGATTCGAAACCCATACGAATCCAGTGAACCGCGGGTTTCGGTCGTGATTCCGACGGTCCCGGAAAACGACCACGACGCCGTGGTCGCCGCCCTGCGAAATCAGACCGTCGCCGAATTCGAAGTGCTGGTCGTCGACGACGCGACGCTCGACATCTGCGAAGCACGAAACGCAGGCATCGAGGCGGCGAGCGCGGATATCGTGGCGCTCACCGACGACGACTGCCGACCGCCACCCGACTGGGTCGCGAGCGTGGAGAGCGCCGTCTCCGATGGCGCGGTGTGCGTCGAGGGAAGCGTGTCGGGTGGACGAACGTACCGTGGGACGGGGCTGTACGTCGGTTGTAATCTGGCGTTCGACCGCGAAACAGCGCTCGACGCGGGCGGGTTCAGGAGCGAGTACGCCGGGTGGCGCGACGACACGGAATTCGGCTGGCGAATGGAATCCTACGGCCCCTGTCGGTACGACCCGACGCTGACGATGGAACATCCCGACCGAACGCGGGCCAGCATCGATGCCGAAAACGAGGCCCGGTTGCAGCGCGAGTATCCGACCCGGTACGAGGAACGGATCGTTCCGAAGACGACGCTCGGCAGGGTCAACGACTGGCTTTGGCGGCGAGGGGTCTGGGACGCGGTCGATAGGGTTCGGTACGCTGGAGGGGGTCGATGACGCTGAAGGAGTGGCTAGGCGAAAGCAGTGACCGCGTCCACGAGGATGGATGGACCGGCGTGGACGCGTCCGCCTACGAGCTATACAAAGGCTTTCTCCGGCGACTAGCCGGACGGGAGTCGTTCGGCGAGTCGATATACGACCACTCGTGGGACGCCCTCGTCGTCCTCGACGGCTGTCGGTTCGATTGTATGTGTGAGGTCGCACCCGAGATTCCCTTCGTGAAGCGCGTCTGGCGCTTCGCGTCGGCAGGGACTCGTTCGGACGAGTGGATGCACGCGAACTTCGACCCCCGGGACTGCTCCGACACGGTCCACGTCACCGCGAACCCAAACTCCGCGGCGCATCTCGATTCGCGGAACTTCGCCGAGTTGGTCGAAGTGTGGCGTGACGGGTGGGACGACGAGTTGGGGACGGTTCCCGCCCGCGCAGTCACCGACCGGGCTATCGTCGCCGGACGGTCCATCGGGGACGGCGAGATCGACGCGGACAAACTGGTCGTCCACTACATGCAACCACACTTCCCGTCGATTCCCGACCCGCTTCCGGGCGACGAGATGAGTCGCGGCGAGTTCGGCGAGCGCGTGGGCGTCTGGGAACGCTTGCGACGGGGGGACCTCACCCGCGAGCAAGTGTGGAGTTCCTACCGGGACAACCTCCGCTACGCCCTCTCAGAGGTGGCGGTGTTGCTCGACAATCTGGACGCCGACCGAGTGGTCATCACGGCGGACCACGGCAACGGCTTCGGCGAGTGGTACATCTACGGCCATCCGGACAACACGCCGATTCGTGCCCTCCGCGACGTGCCGTGGGTAGTCACGAGCGGAACCGATTCGGGAACGTACGATCCGAAAAGCTGGATGGTGGGGCCGGACGAGACGGAAGGAGCGAACGGGACGAAAGGTGCGGACGGACAAACGGCATCGACCGCCGACCGCCTCTCGGCGTTGGGGTACCGATGAACGTCGCGCTCGTCGTCCTCGATACCCTTCGCAAGGACGCATTCGACGCGCATTTCGACTGGCTACCGGGAGCCCGGTTCGAGAACGCCTACTCGACCTCGCACTGGACGGTTCCGGCGCACGCCTCGCTGTTCGCGGGCAAATACGCGAGCGAACTGGGCGTCTACGCCGGTGCACAGGGCCTCGACTGTCCGGAACCCGTGCTTCCCGAGATCTTCCTCGAAGGCGGGTACACCACCCGTGCGTTCAGTGCGAACGTCAATATCTCCCGCCCGTTCGACTTCCATCGAGGGTTCGACCGGTTCGAGGGTAGTTGGCGACTCGACGCCCTCTCGTCGAACGTCTTCGATTGGGACGGCTTCATCACCGAGACGCGCGACATGGGACCGGAACGCTACGCCTTCGCCCTGCGCGATATCCTACTGGGAGACTGTGATACCGTCCCGTCGCTCAAACGCGGCGCGTTCCTCAAGCTTCGTGATTTGGGGATGGGTCGGGCGACCCGTGACGACGGCGCGACCGAGGCGCTCGAATTCGTCCGCGACACCGATTTCGGCGACGACGAGTTCCTCTTCGTCAACCTGATGGAAGCCCACACGCCGTATTCCGCGCCCGAGGAGTTCCGGACGGTCGAACCGCCGGAACTCGACGGCCTTCGTGCCACGCTCGGTTCGCCGGATGCGGACCCCGAGCGAATCCGGCAGGCGTACGACGACGGCGTTCGCTACCTCGCGGACCGCTACCGCGCCATCTTCGCGGAACTCCGCGAGTCGTTCGACTGCGTCATCACGCTCGGCGATCACGGCGAAGCTCTCGGCGAATACGGTGCGTGGGAACACCTCTGCGGGCTGTATCCGGATGTAACGCGGATTCCGTTGTGTCTCTGGCTGGCCGATGCGAGCGATGGAGACAATGGGGATCAAACCGCCGAAATGCGAGACGATCCGGTCTCTCTGCTCGACGTCCATCGGACGGTTCTCGACATCGCGGACCTCGACGGCGATTCGAGGGGGAGAAGCCTGCTTGATGGATCGGAGACGGGGGGAGAACCCGAACGGCTGGTCGAGTATCACGGCCTGACCGACCGCCACCGGACCGCGCTCACCCGCGATGGCTTCGATATCGAGCCGCTGGACACGGAAATGTACGGCATGGCCGCTGCCGACTATTACGGGTGGGAGACGCCGGACGGCCTCCACGAGGTGGGCGAAATAGCAAAGCCACGGGAGCGAATGGATACGCTCGTGAACGAGCTGAACCGACGGGTCGTAACGGACGATGTGGCCCTCTCACCGGCCATCGAGGCGCAACTCCGCGACCTCGGTTACGTATGAGCGAGGCTGCGAAAACAAGCCTCAGCCGGGAAACCCTCGGTGGAACCATCGCGCAGTTCGTGATGGCCGGAATCGGGTTCGCCGGGACCATCGTCTTCGCGCGATGGCTCGGCCCGAGCGCGTTCGGCGGCGTCTACCTCCTCTTCGCGCTGGTGAAGTTCGCCGACCGACCGATGAACGGCTGGTCGCAGGCGGCCAAAAAGCGCCTCTCGGAATCCGACGCGCTTCGCCCACCCGCGTTCGGCGCACAGTTGTTGTTCGACGCCGGGTGGGTCGTTCTCGCCGCCGTGGTCGCCCTCCTCGCCGGTGACTTCCTTCGGAACTACACCGGTCTCGCGCTCGCTCCGTTCCTGATTATCTGCTTGCTCGCCACCGAATCGGTGTACGAATCCCTCGAAAACCTCGTTCAAGGGCGGGGGAAGATCAGCGCCGCGACGTGGGTGGACACCCTTCGCTCGACGCTCACCCTTCCACTGCAGATCGGCTTCGTCGCGCTCCTCAGCACCGCCACCGTGGTCGGGTCCGCGGGAATGGTGTACGGTCTCGCACTCGCTTCCGCGCTGACCGTTCCCCCCATCGTCGCGTACGTCGCTGCGCGCCCGACCATCCCGTCCCGCTCGTTCGTCCGGAGTCTCGCCGACTACGCCCGGTACAGCATCCCGGGGTCCCTGTTGAGCACGACGTACGACCGCCTCGACGTGTTGTTGCTCGGCTTCTTACTGGTGAACGGAACGTCGGCGGTCGGGCTGTACGAAGTCGCGTGGAAACTCACACTCCCCGCCGTCTTCGTCGCCGACATGGCCGGTCGGGGACTCATGGCGACGGTGAGCGCAAGACGCGGCCGAACGGACGGGGCGGCGCGCGACATCTCGAACACGCTCGCCTACGCCGGAATCCTCGCGTTTCCCGTCCTCTTCGGATCGCTTGCGCTCTCCGAACCGCTGGTCGTGACGGTATACGGACCGGAGTACCGTGACGCCGCCCTCCTGTTGGTCGGGCTTGCGCTCTACCGCGTCGTTCGGACGCAGAGCGGGCCGCTCCTCCAGGCGATCAACGGTCTCGACCGACCCGACGTGGCAATGCGACTGTCGGCGGTTGCCGTCACCGTCAACCTCGCTCTCGGCGTCCTGTTGACGCTCAGGTTCGGCGTGATCGGTGTCGTCCTCGCGACGGTCGTCGCGGAGTCGATCGTGTATCTCGGCGCGCTCCGTTTCCTCCGGGGTGAACTGGTCGGCGTCCAACCGGTTTCGCGGCCGATGGTCGCACAAGTAGGCGCGAGCCTTTCCATGTTCGCCGTCGTCTCGATCGTCCACCGGTCGCTCCCCGTCGGGTCCTGGAGCGACCTTCTGACGCTGGTTTCGCTCGGTGGCATCGTCTACGTCGGCGTTCTCCTCGTCGTCAGTCCCGGCGTGCGACGGACGCTGGGTGAAGCCGTTCGGGGGTCGCTCTCTTCACCCTAGCTTCCGAACGGATGATCGCGTCTGGAACGGATTCTCCCCCATTTGCGGTCCCTCCGAAATCCGTTCCAGTGCGCTGTCGCTCGTCGATGACGACACCGAAGAGGCAGAAGCTATAACGTTCTTCCGCGACGAATGAACTCGTGATGTCACTCCTCAAAATCAACATCGAAAAACCGGCGCTCGTCGAGGAACGAGTGTACCCGGACGAGGACTCCGCACCCGCGACCGCCAGCACGAAACCGAAGTCGTTCGATTCCCCTTCGTTGGGACTGTTGAAGCCACTTCTCGGTCTACTCTTGGTCGTCGGTGCCGCCCTGTTTGCCTACAAACGCCGCTCCGGTTCGAGCGAGGACGAAGCGTCCGAGTTCGAACCCGGTGACTTCGAAACCGACGACTTCGAGGCCGAATCCGGCGGAAGCGGAAAGGGTCGTGTGTTCGGCCTTCTGGCGGGCGTCCTCTGCCTCGCACTCGTCGCACGAAAGCGGCGAAGCGGCGCGTCTGACGAGTAGCCAAACATATCTTCTTTCTGAGCAACGATTCTCTAATCCGCCCGTACCAAGAGTTAAATAGGTTGAAATGCTTGTCTTCTAAATATCAGAATGAGCATCAAACCTGCCGATTACGACCTGCGCGAACTTCGTCGGATGGCTACCGAGGACGAACCACCCCTGGAACTGGCCGCGGGTGAGGACGAACAGTCGGCGGAGGACTTGCTCCGACTCGGACAACGCGAGGAACTACTGAAACTACAGACGAAGCTGTTGGCGTCCGGTGGGCTTCCGGAGAAACCCTATCTGACCGACCTCCCGACGAGATACGGCGCCGAAGTCATCGTCTTCGAATGGCTCGACTTCCTCATCGAAAAATCCGGATTCGAACACACCGGAAACGCACTCTCGTACTACGCCGACATCGATTGGGTGAGCGACGGTGCCTACGAGTCGCTCAAGTCGTACATGTACGGATTCTCGGAAACCGACCGCTTTGGCTCCGAGGGACCGGAGCCGCTCGACACGAGCGATCACGTTTTGAGTCTCATCTACATCGCCCGTCTGGCGTCGCTGTAACTACCCCCGCAAGCCGTGCTATTCCGCGTAGCCCAGATGGCGCAACCTGTCCTCGATGACGTCGTCGGCCATCTCGTCTCCTTCCTCCGGCGACTCCGCTTTTACGTCCCGGCGTTCGTCCGAGTCGATCTCTACCCACGGCACTTCGAGTAACTCGCGTTTGTGCAATCCGCGGGGATGACCGTACGTTCGAACCGGTATCGGATAGGTTCGCTCGCCGATGAGGTTGCCGTGGTCGGACGTGATGGTGGTCTTGCCCGGCAGTTCGTTCAGCAGTCGCTCCACGTGCGGCAACACGATATCGAGGTTCTCCGCGTACGCGGCGACGATACCGGACACGTTCGTCGTTTCGCGGTACTGAAGCGCGTTCCACGGATGGGGATCCTTCTTGATTTCGTCCTCGTCGAGTTGCATCTCGATCCCGGCGTAGTCGAGTTCCTTCCCCTTCTCACCCAGGAACGGATAGTGCGGTTGCATGAAGTGGGTGATGATTCGCTTGTCCGGATACCGTTCGTGGGCTTCGAGCGTCCGTTCGACGATCGTTTCGGGCAGGACGGTTCGGGTCTCCTCGTCCCAATCGTCGTCCAAGAGGTTGACGACGGCGTGGAACGTCCCGTCCGGAATTTTGTAGGCGTGTGGATTCGAGGTGACGTACACCGTATCGTGGAGTTCGCGCCCGACGTAACTGGCCTGCATGAACTCCCAACTCTCGCTTCCGGGCGACAGTTTGCTCGTCGTCCGTCCGCCGAAGTCGGCCCGTGCGGTGAACAGGTCGTAGCGACAGGCGTCCAGGATGACGAGGTTGTCCCAGTCCTCCGCCATCACGTCCATACGCGTGTCGTCGTTCACGAGTCGGGACACGTACGCGTTCGTGTTCACCGCGTCCTTTCGAAGACGTCGCGTTTCCCCACGAATGAGTTCCGGATTCCGTAGGAGACGAATCAGATTTTGGGGAGTATATCGCTGCCAGATAGCCATGTGCGAAACACAGTTCCGTTCCACCTTATTTATGCACAGTTTAAGAACGAACACGGGAGACGGTCGGGCCGATTTTCGCGCTTACAGATCCACGTTCTCTGTTCGTTCTGATCGTTCACTCGGGTCAAACCGTTCAATAGGGAATTTACACGGGTGTCACTGCTGAAACGAGGCGTGGCGATAGTCGTCGGATGAGAAACGACTGCTCTCCAAGATTTCGAGCAGTCGAGCGGAGACAGGAACTGAGGTCGGAGGAACTCCCGAATCAGTGAGTTTCGGACGGCGTCTCCGCTCGATCGTGAACGGTGCCATCGACCGTCCTGAGGTGTGAGCCCTCGCGGCCGTTTTTGACGGCCAACGCCTCGGCCACGATGCTGTGGGCGACCTGATACGGCGCGCCGCCGCCGAGGTCGAGGCCGACCGGCGTGTAGACGGGATCGAGGTCGCCTAACGCCTCGCCCTCCTCTTCGAACTCGTCGAGCATCTGCTCGAATCGCTCCTGCGGACCCATCAAACCGACGTACGGCACGTCGGTCGCGAGCAGATCGGCGAGCGCGAGGCGGTCGTCGATGAAGTTGTGCGACATCACGACGACGTAGGTATCCCCGTCGAACGCCACGTCGTCGGTCAACGACCGCGGCGAGGTCGAGAGCACCCGGTCGGCGTCGGGAAATCGTTCCCTCGCCCGGTCGGCACCGCGGAAGGTGGCGACCGTCACGCGGAAATCCACGTTCAGCGCCAGATCCACGACGGGCGCAACGTCGTGACCGCCGCCGAGGATAACCAACTCCGTCGGCGGAACGATGCGGTCCGCGAACACGGTCGTCACGGTCCCCTCGTCCGTTTCCACGTCGATGGTCCGCGAGCGCTCGATGTCGGCGGCCCGAATCGCGTCGCCGATTTCCTCGGGGAGGCCGTCGAAGTCATCTGAGTAGGCCCGCTCGCCCACATCGACGGTCTCGTCGTCGCTCGCCACGACGGTTGCGACAGTGATCGCTTCTCCCGCCTCGTAGGCTTCGACGGCGGGCCGCATCCCCTCGTCGAGCGGTTCGAGGAATAGATCGATGATGCCGTTGCAACCGACGCCGAGGCCCCACTCGTCGTCGTCGCCGGTCAGGTCGAACGTCTCCAGCGTCGGCTTCCCATCGTCGATCACCCGGTCGGCCAGGTTCCGAACTTCGTCTTCGAGACATCCGGCGGTAATCGCGCCGACGCCGCCCTCGGTCGGCGAGACGACCATCTTCGCGCCGGGTCGGCGGTACGCGCTCCCGCGAACGTCGACGACCGTCGCCAACATGGCCGGTCCGTCGGCGTCCAGTCGCTCGCGGATGCTCGCCATCAGTTCCCGTTCCGGTACACTCCACTCGCTTCGTTCGGTTTCGCTCATTGTACTTCCTCCATCTGATCCCCGCGCGGTCTCGTGAGCGTGCGCTCCGGACCGTGGCGGGAGAGTTCGGTTGCGATTCGATACAGGTCGTCAGGGTCGGCAAAGCCGTACAGGCCGTCGAGATACGGCAACGCCGCCTGCATCCCACGGCAGGCGGGTTCGTAGGCCGGTGACACGGCCAACGGATTCAACCAGATGACCCGTCCGGCGCGCCGTGACAGCCACGCCATCGCCGTCGAGAGGTCGTCGACGTCGCCGCGTTCCAACCCGTCGCTGAGGATGACGACGGTGCTCCGCCAGTCGATGGTTTCGGCGTGTTCGTCCCGAAGCGTGCCGAGTGCGCCGCCGATCCGCGTCCCGCCGCCCCACTCGGCTTGGGCGGCCTCCAACGCACCCAGCGCGTCGTGTAGCGTCGGTTCGTCGAACGCCGGGGTCACCTCGCGGAGTTCGGTGTCGAAGAAGAATATCGGCGTCCGTCGCCACGCCGTCCGCACTTCGCGCAGGAACTGCAGGAGGAACCCGCGGTCCACGGTATCGAGCACGGACTGGCTCACGTCCACCAGCACCGCACCGCGGGTCTCGGTTCGCTTTCGAACGCGACCGGGGATGGGAAGCGGCGTGCCGCCGCTCTCGACGCTCCGGCGGAGCGCTCGGCGGGCGTCGACGCCGCGGGGGACGGAAGCGGGGTCCCACCGTCGTCCGGGAAGCGACGACACCGCCCGCGTGAATTCCGCCGTCGCGTCCGCGACCCGTTCCTCGTCGCGGACGGCGACGGTCGCCGTCGAAAACCGATCCGAATCGCCGCTGGGACTGTATTTCGCGGCGGTCTTCGTCCCCGTCTCCCCGAGCGGGGAGCGCTCCGGCGAGACGGTCGCTCCCGCTCCCGTCTCCGATCCTTTCTCCTCGTCCTCGCTCGGTTTGGACTCGCCGTCCTCCTCGGCGGTCGCACCGTCGTTCCCGACGTTCGGCCTGCCCGGTGAGGGCGCATCCGCCGGGTCCGCCGGATACGGTCGGTCCTCGCCACGAAGGCGCGCCCAGAAGACGGGAAACAGTCGGTCGAACGACTCTCGGGCGCTCACGTCGGAGAGCAGCGTCGCGCGAAGCGCGGTCCGTACGCTCCCGCGATCACGGCGTTCGACGGCGGTGAGCGCCCGTGCGGCCGAGAGCGCACCATCCCCAGGGATGTTCGCGCCCGTTCGATCGAGTTGTACCGTGAACTCCACGAGTTCGGCCCGGAGCCTGTCGGCGGGACGGTCGGACGGCGGAGAGTTCACGGCTCGGCGTGCACCTCCGCGAGCAGGGATTCGAGCACATCGTCGTCGATTCGTTCGACGTCCTCGGCATCCTTCAGCAGACAGCCGAGGGTCTGCCGAGCCGTTTCGACCGAGAGGTGCTCGTCCTCGCCGTCTTCGCCACCGTCACCGAGGACGGTCAGCGCCTCCGCCCAATCGAGCGTTTCGGCGAGGCCGGGACGCTTTCTGAGCGGGCGGTCCCGGAGTTGCTGGGCGACGCCGCAGACGTCCGCCGCGAGTCCGTCGGCGAGTTCCGGCACCTTCCGTTCGATGATGGCCCGCTCCTTCTCGACGGACGGCGGGTTCACGTACAGGTACAGACAGCGACGTTTCAGCGCGTCGCTCAGCCCTCGCGTTCGGTTCGAGGTGAGTATCACGACCGGCGGCGTCACGGCTTCGACGGTGCCGAGTTCGGGGATGGACACCTGAAAGTCCGAGAGGATTTCGAGCAACAGCGCTTCGAACTCCTCGTCCGCGCGGTCCACCTCGTCCACGAGGAGCACCGGTGGCCGGTCGCCGTCGCCCGAGAGCGCTTCGAGAAGCGGTCGGGAGAGCAAGTACTCCTCGTCGAAGACGGAGTCGTCGTCCGCGACGCCGCCCTCGCCGGACTGGATCGCGAGCAGTTGCTTCGTGTAGTTCCACTCGTACAGCGCGTTCTCGGCAGCCAGTCCCTCGTAGCACTGGAGACGAACGAGATCGGTGTCGAACCCCTCGGCGAGCACTTTGGCGAGTTCGGTCTTCCCGGCACCTGGCTCACCCTCCACGAGAAGGGGTTTGCCCATGCGCAGCGCCAGCAGGACCGTCGTCACTATCTCGTCCTCGGCGACGTACTCCTCGTCGTCGAAGACCGACCGAAGTTCGGCTTCCGTCACGGAGTCGAACCCGTCCGGGCCCGTCATCGATACCCTCCGGTCACGCCGCGCGGACTCGTCGGTTCCGTCGTGTCAATCACACTCACCCATTGGGTGCGGTCGTTCAAGACTTAGTCGGCGGCGGCACCACCGCCGTTGGCTCGTTCGACCGCGGCCCCGAGCGCACGCTTCGTGTACACCGACAGGAGGTGAGCGCGGAACTCCGCGGACGCCTGTACGTCGTCCATCATCAGCATCTCGTCCAGGTCGTCGCCCGCGTGGTCGGCGGCGTCGGCGAGGGAATCCTCGTCCGTCGATCCGCCGACGAGCGCGTCCTCGACGGGTTCGAGACGGACGCCGTGGTCCATCACCCCGTTCGCCGCGACGCGGGCCGAGGTCACCTCGTCCCCGTCGACTCCGAGGGCGGCGGCGACGCCGACCATGGCGTAGCCTGAGGACGGACTCGGTTTCTTCGCGTATGCACCGCCGATTTCGGGCGCGTTCGGGAGTCGGATTCCCGTGAGCAGTTCGTCCTCGCCGACGTCCGTCGCGTACATGCCGAGGAAGAAGTCGTCAACCGGAACCTCGCGTTCGCCGTCGCGACCTTCCACGACTATCGTCGCGTCCGCCGCGAGGGCCGCCGCCGGGAGGTCGGAGGCAGGGTCGGCGTGCGCGAGGTTACCGCCGATGGTGCCGCGGTTCCGTACCTGTACGTCGCCGATCTGTTCGACCGTGGCCGGGAAGACGGCCACGTTCTCCGCGAGGTCCGAGGAGTTCACGACGTCGACGTAGTTCGTCATCGCGCCGACCGTCGTCTCGTCGCCGTCCGTCTCGATACCCGAAATGGAATCGATACCGCTGACGTCGATGAGTGCACCGGGGCTGGCGAGACCGGACTTCATCGTCGGGAGCAGGCTGTGACCGCCCGCGATTATTTCGGGATCCTCGTCCGCGTGTTCCTCCATCAGATCGAGCGCCTCGGAGACGCTCGACGCTTTGTAGTAGTCGAATTGTGCCGGGAACATCAGTTCTCACCTCCGCTCTCCTCGACCGCGCTCCACACGCGTTCGGGCGTTAGCGGCATGTCGATGTCGTCCACACCGAACGGTTCCAACGCGTCCGTGACGGCGTTGACCAGTGCCTGTGGCGCGGCGATGGTGCCCGCCTCGCCGACGCCCTTTACGCCGAGCGGGTTGTGCGGACACGGCGTCACCGTGCTTCGTGTCTCGATTTCCGGGATGTGTTCGGCCTTCGGAACCGCGTAGTCCTGCATCGATCCCGTGAGGAGCGTGCCGTTGTCGTCGTACACCGCGCCCTCGTACAGCGCCTGTCCGAGGCCCTGTGCGACGCCGCCGTGGACCTGCCCCTCCACGATTTTCGGGTTGATCTGATTGCCGACGTCGTCCACCGCGACGTAGCGTTCGATGTCGATCTCGCCCGATTCGGGGTCGACTTCCACGACGCAGGCGTGGAGTCCGAACGGGAACGTGAAGTTCTCCGGGTCGTAGAACGAGGTGGCTTCCAAACCGGGTTCCATGTCGTCCGGGATGTCGTGGGCGAGGTACGCCTGCCCGGCGATTTCCTGAATGGAGACGCTCTTGTCCGGGGCCCCGACGAGTTGGAATTCTCCATTTTCGAACTCCACGTCGTCCACGTCGGCCTCGAACTGGTGGGCCGCGATCTTCCGCGCCTTCTCCACGATCTTTCCGGCGCTCGTCGCCAGCGAACTGCCGCCGACCGCCGCGCTTCGGCTTCCGTAGGTACCCATTCCCTGCGGTACCTCGTCGGTGTCGCCCTCGACGATTTCCACGTCGTCGTAGGGGACACCGAGTTCGTCCGCGATGATCTGGGCGTAGGTCGTCCCGTGGCCCTGTCCGTGGCCCGACGTCCCGCAGTAGGCGGTGACGGTCCCGGACGACTGCATGCGGACGAGCGAACTCTCCCAAAGCCCGGCCTGTGCGCCGAGTTGTCCGGCGAGTTCGGAGGGTGCGAGCCCGCAGGCTTCGATGTACGCCGAGAGGCCGACGCCGATGTAACGACCCTCGTCGCGCAGTTTCTCCTGTCGCTCGCGGAGTTCGTCGTAGTCGAGCGCGTCCAGCGCCTCGTCCAGCGTCTTCTCGTAGTCGCCGCTGTCGTACTCGACGGCGACCTGCGTCTGATACGGGAAGTCGTCCGAGTCGACGAAGTTCTTCCTCCTGAATTCGGCCGGGTCCTCGCCGATTTCGCGGGCCGCGAGCGTCATCATGCGCTCCACGACGTAGGACGCCTCCGGGCGGCCAGCGCCACGATAGGCGTCCACCGGCGGGACGTTAGTGAACGCGCCGTCCACGGAGACGTGAATGGCCGGAATGTCGTACTGTCCGGAGAGGAGCGTCCCGTAGAGGTACGTCGGCACGGCCGGTGCGAACGTCGAGAGGTAGGCACCCAGAGCGGCCTTCGTATCCACGTCGAAGCCGGTGATGTGGCCGTCCTCGTCCAGCGCCATCTTGGCGTGGGTGACGTGGCCGCGTCCCAGAGCGTCCGTCTCGTAGGTCTCGGTACGGGTGGCGACCCATTTCACGGGTCGTTCGAGTTCGCGGGCACAGAGCGCCGTCAGCGCCTCGTCCGCGTAGTGGTGAATCTTCGACCCGAAGCCGCCGCCCACGTCCGGGGCGCGGATGTGGAGTTTGTTTTCGGGGTGGTCGATGACCCCGGACATCAGAAGGCGGTGGAGGTGCGGGTTCTGGGAAGTCATGGCCACCGTAAGCTCGTTGGTGCCACCGTTGTACTCGGCCACCGTCGCCCGCGGTTCCATCGCGTTCGGGATGAGATACTGGTTGTGCAGGTCGGCTTCCACGACCGTCGCGGCGTTCCTCGAACGCCGCGTCGGTCGTGTCGGCGTCGCCGAGTTCCCAGTCGAGGGCGACGTTGTCGCCTTGGTCCTCGTGGAGCACCGGCGCGTCGTCTTCGAGCGCCTCCGCGGGGTCCGTCACCGCGTCGAGACGGTCGTAATCCACATCCACCGCGTCGGCCGCTTCCCCTGCGATGTAGCGGTCGTCGGCGACGACGACCGCGACCGCGTCACCCTGATAGCGTACCCGGTCGCTCGCCAGAATCGGGTGGGCCGGGGTTCGGAGACTGTCGAGCAGCCATCCGACCGGCAGTTCGCCGGGGACGTCGAAGTCCTCGGCCGTGTACACCGCGACGACGCCGTCCATCGCCTCGGCGTCGCTGGTGTCGATGGAGTTTATTTTCGCGTGGCCGTACTGGCTCCGCGTGACGGCCATGTGCAGCATGTCCGGGCGCTGGATGTCGTCCGTGTACTCCGCGCGGCCGGTGATGAGCGACGGGTCCTCGCGGCGCTTGATGGCCGAACCGAGGACTTCCTCGATATCAACGTCGTCCGCGTCCACGGTTTCGATGGACATCTCAGTCCCCCTCCGCAGCGGTGGTGGCACCCTCGGCCCGCATCTTCTCGGCGGCGGATTCGACGGCGTTGACGATGTTCTGATAGCCGGTACACCGACAGAGGTTACCTTCCAGCGCCTCGCGGATTTCCTCCCGCGAGGGGTCGGGGTTCTCTTCGAGGAACTGCTGGGCCGTCATTATCATGCCCGGCGTGCAGTAGCCACACTGCAGACCGTGTTCCTCCTGAAAACTCTCCTGAACGGGGTTGAGTTCCGGGCCGTCGGCCAACCCCTCGACGGTCGTTACGTCGCATCCGTCGGCCTGCACCGCGAGGACGGTACAGGATTTGACGGCGTCGCCGTCGAGATGCACCGTACACGCCCCGCAGGTGCTGCTCTCACATCCGACGTTCGGCCCCGTGTATCCCAACTCGTCCCGGAGTGCGTGGACGAGCAATGTTCGTGATTCGACCGTGAGGTCCTTTTCCTCGCCGTTTACCGTGATCGTGATGTCGTGTTCGGTCATAGCATATCCCTGATTTTGTCCGTGATTCCGCTGCTGTCGTCGGTTTCGACGTCCCGTAGCTGGTCCTCGATGTTGCCGAAGAACCGGTTGACGACGCGGTTCGCCACCGGATTGATGACGCGCTGGCCCATCTGCGCGACGCGCCCGAACACGTCGGTCTGGGCCTGCCAATCGACGGCGACGCCGTTCTCGGTTTCCTCCAACTGCATCCCCGCTTCGAGTTCGAACGAGGAGTTACTGGCCTCACCTTCACCCTCGGCCGACATGTGGCCGAACTCCCGTTCGGTGATGGTGACGACCGTCTCGAAGGAGGGTTTGACGCTGCCGACGCCGATCTCCATCAGCGCCGCGTAGTGTGCCCCCTCCTCGAATGCCCGCTCGGCGATCTCCTCGGTGTCCGCCTCGGGGAGCGTCGGCGGGTCGTCGTCCGACACCTGCTCGCGGAGTTCGTCGAAGTCCACGTCCTCGTCATCGACGCGCACGAGGAACTGGCAGCCCGGTAGTGCCTCTTTTATCATCACCGGGTCGGAGAGCGCCAGCCACGCCTCCTCGCGAGTGGTGTCCGCGATCTCGAACGTGTCACTGAACTCCACGCGAACTCACCGTCCTCCCGCCGTCGTGATTCTTGGAATCATCTGTCACATGTAATCATTATGGAATAGACAATAAGGCTTTTCCCGAATTCGGAGACCAATCCCGGTTACGGATGGGGAATAACTTTCATTTCTCCGCCCGTACAGGTCCCCGTGACGAACCGGGTTTCACGACAAACAGCGCTCGACCGGACGATAGGGGCGCGTACAACGCTTCTCGAAGATGGGCTGACGAATCAGGTCCCTCCGGCGGAAGTTACCGACCGTATCCTCACGGAAGCCGTCGTCGCGTCCGCCGACGTTCCACCACACGACCGGGCGACGATGGACGGCTACGCGTTCGCCGCCGCTGATGGCTATCCTCTCCGCGTCGTCGGTGACATCGGTGCGGAGGACGAGCCACCACAAATCGAGGCGGGGGAAGCGATCCGAATCGCAACCGGCGCGTCGCTTCCCGGCCATACCGATGCGGTTCTGGAACGCGAGCAGTCCGAACTGGAAGAGGAGAACGGCGATACCACACTCTCCGGTCCATCCATCGAACCCGGACGGAACGTCTTCCGCCGCGGGACGACCGCGAGGAGAGACGAAACCCTGTTCTCCGCAGGGGATCGACTGACCCCGCCCGACGCCGGTCTGCTCGCGGACATCGGCGTCTCGACCGTTCCCGTCCGCGAACCGTTCTCCGTCCGCATCCTCGGCACCGGCACCGAACTCGTGGAGGGTCGCCAACCCGACCGCGATTCGCCGATGCTTTCCAATCTCGTGGCGTCGTGGGGCCACGAGCGTCAGGTCGTCGCTCCAGTACCCGACGACCCGGACGCGGTTCGGGACGCCGTCGCGGAACACGCCGCCGCGGCCGACGTGCTTCTGACGAGCGGCGGCACCGGCGGCGGCGCACGGCGACCACGTCCGTCGCGCGCTCGCAGACCTCGGGGAAAACGTCGTGGACGGCATCGACACTCGCCCCGGGAGTCACGTCCGGGTGGCCACCCTCCCCGACCACGACGCCGTCGTGGTGGCACTTCCCGGCAAACCGGTCGCCGCGTTCCTCGGCGCGGTTTCCGTCTGCCGAGCGCTTCTCACCGGAGAAACCGCCGAACCGACCGAACGCACGCGACTCGGGTGCGACCTCGCGGTTCCGGACCGCGAAGTCGAGTTCATTGTTCCCGTCGAACACCGGGGCGACGAACTCGTTCCGCTCGGGCACGCCGACTCGTCGGTTCCGATCTACGGCGAGCGATTCTCGCCGCGCATCCTCGCCGACTGTGCCCGCGTGCTGGAAATGGACGGCTACCTCCGGGTGCGCGATTCGCTCGACGTCGGGGAGACGGTTCGATTCGTCCCGACGGAGGTCGTGACGTGACGCTCCCGGTAATTCGACCGCCGTTCAACGGATCGGACGAGGACGGGGATGCGGTAGCCACCCGTCCGGACGCGTCCGTCGCGGGCGTCTTGCTGGCCGCCGGTAGCAGTTCGCGCTTCGGCGAGTCGGACAAACTCCTGGCCTCGCTCGACGACGACCCGCTGGTTCGACACGCCGCGCGAAATCTCCGCTACGCGAGCGAACTCGATGCCGTCGCCGTCGTCGTCGGCGGAAACGCCGACGGGGTTCGGGACGCGCTCGACGGGTTCGGCCTGCCCATCGTCGAAAATCCGGACGCGGAACGCGGCCAAGCCACGTCCGTCCGGGCGGGCGTCGAGTGGGGACGGGAGTACGACGCCATCGTCTTCGCGCTCGGCGACATGCCACACGTCCAAACGCGGAGCATCAACCGCCTCGTTTCCGCGTATCGTGCAGGTTCCGGGGACGCCCTCGCCGCCGCCTTCGACGGCCGACGCGGCAACCCCGTCCTCTTCGATTCCATCCACTTCGACGCCCTCGCGGACGTTTCAGGGGATATCGGCGGGCGTGAAATCCTGCTCGACGGCGAGCACTCCGCACTGATCGAAACCGGCGATCCGGGGGTTCTACTGGATGTCGATACGAAGGGCGACCTGCGAAACGTTCGCTACGAATAGACCGACGGAGCAACGGGCGACTCGCTTACGATCCTGCGACTTGCTTACGATCATTCTCGAATCGCGCGCCAGACTGTTTCCTCGGTCAGCGGCATGTCGATGCTCTCCACGCCGAACGGCGCAAGTGCATCCAGAACCGCGTTGACGAGCGCCGGGGGTGCGGCGATGGTCCCGGCCTCGCCGATTCCCTTCACGCCGAGGGGGTTGGTCGGACTCGGCGTGACGGTGCTCCGGGTCTCCATCGTCGGAATCTGCTGGATTTTCGGAATCGCGTAATCCTGCATCGACCCGGTGACGAGCGTTCCGGCATCGTCGTACACGGCTTGCTCGTAGAGCGCTTGTCCGATGCCCTGTGCCACCCCACCGTGGACCTGCCCCTCCACGATTCGAGGGTTGACCTGCTCGCCGCAGTCGTCCACGGCGACGTAGCGTTCGACCTCGATTTCACCGGAGTCGGGGTCCACCGCGACCACGGCGGCGTGACAGCCGAAGGCGTAGGCCGTCCCGTCCTGGTCGTAGAACGTCGTGGACTCCAACCCGGCCGATTCGTCCGGCGGAAGCTGACGGCTGTAGGCCGCGCTCGCGACCTGTTCGAACGCGACGGCACGGTCCGGTGCGCCGACGACGCGGAACTCGCCGTCCTCCTGTGCGATATCCTCGGGGGCGGCCTCCAACCGGTCGGCGGCGATGCGTCGGGCCTTTTCGGCGACTTCACCCGCGCTCTCGGCGACGGCGTTTCCACCGGCAATCGTGCTCCGACTGCCGAAAGTTCCCGTTCCGGTCGGGATGCGGTCCGTGTCGCCCTCCACTACGTCGATATCGTCGTAGGGAACGCCGAGTTCGTCGGCGACTATCTGGGCGTAGGTCGTCCCGTGGCCCTGGCCGTGGGAGTGCGTCCCCGCGTAGACCGTCACGCCGCCGTCGGGGTGGACGCGGACGACGCCGCTCTCGAACCCGCCGCCGGTCGATTCGACGAAGCAGGCGAGGCCGATGCCGAGGTAGCGGCCGTCGTCTCGCTTCCTCCCGTCCACCCGTCCGTTTCCGTCCACCTGTCCGTTTCCGTCCACCTGCCGTGAGCGGAGTTCGTCGTATCCCACGGCGTCGAGCGCTTCGTCCAGTGCGGTTTCGTAGTCGCCGCTGTCGTAGTTCGCGCCGACGGCGGTTTCGTGGGGGAACTCCCCGGGTGGAATCTGATTGTGACGTCTGAACTCGGCGGGGTCGGTATCGAGTTCCCGCGCGGCGCGGTCCACGAGTCGCTCGGTGACGTAGATGGCTTCCGGACGGCCAGCGCCGCGGTAGGAGTGGACGGGGGCCGTGTTCGTCAGGACGCTGTGAGTCCGGCAGTGGATGGCGGGGATGTCGTACTGGCTGGCCAGCAGGCGGCCGTACCAGCCCGGAAGCGCGGGGCTGACGCCGAGTCCGTAGCCCCCGAGTCCGGCGTGGGTTTCGGCCTTGAGACCCCGAATCGTGCCGTCGTCGTCGAACGCCAGTTCGGCCGTCGTCCGGTGGTCTCGGCCGTGTGCACCGGCGAGGTAGTTTTCCGACCGCGTGGCGGTCCACTTCACCGGAATTCCGAGTTCGCGGGAACACCACGCCGCGACGCTTCGCCGGGGTGGTGGTGGCCCTTGTGTCCGAAGCCGCCGCCGACGCTTGGCGCGACGACGCGGATTCGATTCTCGGGGATGCCGAGCGTGTCCGAGAGCTTACCTCGATGGCCGTGTGGTGACTGACTCGTCATCGTCACGGTCAGCGACTCCTCGACGTCGTCGTACTCCGCGAGCGCCGCTCGCGGCTCCATCGCGTTGGCGATGAGGCGGTTGTTCTCCAGTTCGATTTCGACGGAGTGGTCGGCGTCCTCGAACGCTCCCGCGGTGGCGTCCGCATCGCCCATATCCGTGACGGTCACGACGTTGTTCGGGACGCCCTCGAAAATCTCGGGCGCCCCCTCCGCAGTCGCCTCTATCGGGGTCGTCACCGCGTCGAGACGGTCGTAATCAACATTCACGGCGTCCGCGGCGTCCGTGGCGACGTAGCGGTCCTCGGCGACCACGGCGGCGACCGGCTGGCCGTGATACCGCACTCGCCCGTCGGCGAGTATCGGGTGGCCCGGAATCTCGTTGTCGAGAAACCCGGTTTCGACGGAAATGGTTCCCGGGGTGTCCGAGTGTTCGATGTTCTCCCACGTGTAGACCCCCAGAACGCCATCCGTGGCCTCGGCATCGCTGGTGTCGATGTCCTCGACGGTCGCGTGGCCGTAGCGACTCCGCACGAAGGCGAGATACGCCATTCCGGGTGCGTGCAGGTCGTCGGTGTACGTCGCTCGCCCGGTCACGAGCGCCGGATCCTCCCGCCGTTCGAGGTCTCGACCGACCATCGCCCCCTCGGGATTCTCACTCATCTCCTCCCGTACTACCGTTTCGCACGGAATCAAACTGTCGAGTCCGGAAAAACGGCCGGGGTAGGAGCAGTCGGTAACGGGGTGGGAAATATGGACGGAGTTGGAGATGATCGTACGCAAATTCCGACCGTTTGTTACCAACGGTTGGTTAGATGCCGAAGATTCTTTTCATTGGAATCCTAAATCCGGGTATGTCATTTCGACTGTCAGACGAGCAGCGTGCGATACGCGAGGCGGTGCGCGAGTTCGGCGAGGAGGAGATAGCGCCCGTCGCGCGGGAGCACGACGAGGAGAAGAAGTATCCCGAAGAGCTCATCGAGAAGGCGGCGGAGCTCGATTTGCTCGCTCCGGGTATTCCCGTGGAGTACGGCGGCGCGGGGATGGACACCCTCTCGTCAATCATCGTCACCGAGGAACTGTGGCGGGCCGACGCGGGTATCGGGAGCGCCATCGGCAGTCGCGGATTCGGGTCGAACATGATCCGGAAGTTCGGCGACGAGTGGATGAAAGAGGAGTGGCTCCCCCGAATCGCCAACGGCCAATCGGCGTGCTGTAGCTGTATCTCGGAGCCGGGCCACGGGTCGAACGTCGCCGGAATCGAGACGGTCGCGGAGACGGACGGCGACGAGTACGTCATCAACGGCAACAAGATGTGGATTACCAACGGCACCGTCGCCGACGTAGCCGTCGTCATGGCGAAGACCGACCCCGACGCCGAACCGCCGCACCGCGGCATCAGCGCCATCCTCGTCCCGACGGACACGGACGGGTTCAAGCCGACGAAAATAGACAACAAGCTCGGCATCCGCGCCTCGGACCTGGCGGAAATCGTCCTCGACGACGTGCGCGTCCCCACAGAGAACGTCATCGGCGAGGAGGACAAGGGCTTCTACCAGTTGATGAACTTCTTCGCGTCCGGTCGCGTGAGCGTCGCCTCGCAGGCCGTGGGCGTCGCGCAGGCCGCCGTGGACCAGTCCATCGACTACGCCAGCGAGCGCGAGCAGGGCGGGAACCTCATCAAGGACTACCAAGCAATCGGGCACAAGGTCGCCGACATGGCGACGGACGTGGAAGCCGCCCGGTCGCTCACCTACCGCGCCGCCTCGCACGTAGAGGAGGGCGACGACCGCCTCGCAACCCGGTTTGCGAGCATGGCCAAACTGTTCGCCAGCGAGCACGCCGTCGACGTCGCCGACGACGCCATTCAGGTCCACGGCGGCGCTGGCTACGTCACCGACCACCCCGTCGAGCGCTACTACCGCGACGCCCGCATCACGAAAATCTACGAAGGGACCAGCGAAATCCAGAAGAACATCATCTCCGACGACCTGTTCTAGAGGTTCAAGAGCAAGTTTTTGCTAGATTCTGTGCTGGGAAGGGGACCGACCGCTAGACTGCACGATATCGTTGAGCCGCCGTGGCCGCGCGCTGGCACAGTTCTGCGGACATTTCGTCCGCAGGGCTGTGCTGACAGCGTGCGAGGGATGAGCGGAACGAGTGCAACGAGTGGAGGGAATCGGCTGGGGAGGTGTGTGGACGGTTGCGGTACTGTCGTTTGGGTGTCCTCGTGAACCGGGCGGGACCTCCGGTCCCGCTGGAAGCCGGCGCAAAGCGCCGGTGACGCAGTGAACGAGGGCTCGTCAGAGCTTGCTCTGACGGTGGATTGAAAGGGGCCGCCCGTTCGCGCACCGCCTGGTCGTCTCAGTGACCCCTCTCGCCGAGGCAGGCGGTTATGCCGAGGCGAGATGTCGGTCGAGCGTCACGCGAACGAATGTGAGTGTGATCACGGAAGTCGCAGCCCGCGAACGAATGTGAGCCGGAACGTCTTCCGGAGGACCGCGAGCGGGCGGGGGCTTTCGAGGAAGTCTTCCTCGTAATTGCAACTACACATCAGCCAGACACGACTCGTAGCGAATGGGGGGCTTTCGAGGTCTTCACTCCAATAGTTGCAACAATGATGCGAGCAGTTACAGACGTCAATGAGACCGCACCGCCTCCGCACCACACCCTCCCCAACCGACTCCTCGCTAACGCTTGTCGCCCCTCGCTCCCGCGCGCCGACCGCCTCGGTCTGTGAGTATTCGAAACGAACATAACCCACGATGATTCTCGTTTTCGCGCCTCGTTCGAAGGAGAACCCTGATAACCCGTTCTCCGGAAGGAACAGTATGACCGACGAGACGGAATCACCGAACTGGGAGTTCAAGGAGCGGGACATCGCCATTCTGCGGGAACTGACACGTGACCCACAGCTGTCATCGCGGGAGTTGACGACCATCCTCGCCGAGGAGTACGACATCGAAGTGTCGCACGTCACCGTGAGCGAATCCATCCGCGAGATGCGGAACGAGGGCGTGTTCCGGGAGGCCATCATCCCCAACGAGGAGTACTACATCTTCGGCCTGTTCGAGTTCAAGTTCAACCCGGAACACTTCGCGGACAGTTGGCGCGCCGCGATGGAGTACATCCGTGACGACCCCAACACGCTGTTTTACTTCCTCTCGGACGGCGAGTACCAGTGGAAGACGGTGATGATGTTCCCCAACCGGCAAGCCGAATCACAGTGGATTCACGAGTTCTACAAGGAACACGGGGACGTGATCGACAACATCCGCAACTCGGTGGTGCACAACGTGCTCAAGTTCCGCACCGACCCCGAGATATTCGAGGGACTGGACGACGAGTACAAAAAATAGCAGAGCCACCCATTACCTCGCTCACCGCACCAGCGAGAGGAGTTCGCACGACAACACGACCTCGTCCCGCTGGTTCAGCACCTCGGCCTCGTATCGGACGACGCCGTTCCCGGTCGGATGGTCGCGCGCTTCCTTCTCGATCAGTTCCAACGTGACGTGAACCGTATCGTCGAAGAAGACGGGCGCTCGAAAGCGGAGTCGGTCCACGCCGTAAAACGCCACCGTCTCCGCGCGTTCGTGGACGATGCGCCGCGTGAGGCCGGTCATGACCGAAAACACGAGCGCGCCGTGGGCGATTCGCTCCCCGAACTCCGACTCGGCCATCTCGGTCTCGCTGGTGTGAAGCGTGTTGAAGTCGCCGCTCACGCCCGCGAAGTTGACGACGTCGGCCTCGGTGATGGTGCGCGTGGGTGTCGTCAGCCGTTTTCCGACCTCCAGTTCCTCGAACGGAATCGTCACGGCTACTCCCCCGTGAACTCGGGGTCGCGGTCCTCGCCGAACGCGGCGGTTCCCTCGCGCACGTCGTCGGTGCTCATGAGCAGACCGAAGCCCTGACTCTCCATCGCCAGCGCGGCGTCGAGGCTCGCGTCGGCCCCTTCGTTCATCACCTTCTTCGCCACCTTCAGGCCGACTGGCGGCCCTTCGAGCATGTCGTCAACGAACTCCGCGACGACGTCGTCGAACTCATCGACGGGGACGGAACGGTTGATGAGGCCCCAGTCCTCGGCGCGGTCGGCGTCGATGCGGTTGCCCCGGAACACGAGTTCCTTGGCGCGCGTCTCGCCGAGCAGTCTGATGAGTCGCTGGGTGCCGCCGCCGCCAGGAATGAGTCCGAGACGAATCTCGGGGGAACCGAACTCCGATTTCTCCGTGGCGATCCGCATGTCGCAGGCGAGCGCCAATTCCAACCCGGCACCGAGACAGTAGCCGTCCACTTTCGCAATCGTCGGACGCTCGAACTCGTTGACCGTCTCGAACGTCGGCGTCACGTCCATGAAGTCCGTGGGCGTGGCGTCCGCGAACCCGCCGATGTCGGCTCCGGCGCTGAACGCGCGGTCGCCAGCGCCCTCGAACGTGACACAGCGCACGTCGTCGGTATCGACCGACGTGAGCAGATCGTCGATTTCACCGAGCAAATCGGCCGAAAGGGCGTTCAGGCGCTCCGGCCGGTTCAGTTCGATTGCGAGCAGGCCGTCGTCGGAGAGGTCGTAGTTGAGTAACTGGTAGGTACCCGGACCGTCGCCGCTGGTCGAATACTCGTGGAATCCTTCGCCTGCTTTCTCGCCGGTTTTTCCGGCTTCGACCAGTTCGACGAGATAGTCGTCCGGTTCGAACCTCGCCTCGCCGGTCTCCTGATACAGGGATTCGAGTTTGTCCAGAACGGTGTCGAGACCGATTTTGTCCGCGCGTCGGCAGATACCCTCCGGGAACCCGAGTCCGAGACGGACGCCGGTGTCGATTTCGTCGGGTCGGGCGACGCCCTCCCCGACGAGTCGCGCCGCCTCGTTGACCATCCGGGCCTCGATTCGCAGGGTGTCGAACCCGTCACCGTCGCCGGGTTCGTAGTTGACTCCCGCTCCATCGACGGCCTCGCCGTCTACTTGAGACGTCTCCGACGTCTCTCCGTCTTCGTAGTCGTAATACCCCTTCCCCGTCTTCTGTCCCAGTTCCTCGTTCTCGACCTTCTCGGCCATGAGGGGCGGAATCTCCCGCCCGGACTCGTTGCGGACGTGATAGCCCACGTCGATGCCGGTCAGGTCCATGAGTTCGAACGGTCCCATCGGGTAGCCCCGCTGGTGGACCATGGCGGCGTCCACCTCGCGTATCGTCGCCTCGCCGTTCGACACCATCCATGCGGGTTCGTCCCCGAACGGACCGAGGACGGTGTTGACGACGAACCCGCGAACGTCCTTCCGGACGTAGATCGGCGTCTTGCCGATGGATTCGGCGAACTCGTACGCCGCCTCCGCCGTCCCGTCGCTCGTTCGCTCGCCGTAGATGATTTCGACCAAGTCCATCTTCACCGGCGGGTTGAAAAAGTGCATGCCGACCACGTCCTCCGGTCTGGAGGTGACACCGGCCATCTCCGTAACGCTCAGGCTAGACGTGTTCGACGCCAGCAAGGCGTCCTCGGAAGCGAACTCGTCGAGGTCGATGAACACCTCCCGCTTGAGGTCCATCCGCTCGGGCACCGCCTCGATGACGAGGTCGGCGTCGGCCACCGCCGATTCCAGATCGACTGCTGTCTCGACGCGTGCGAGAACGTCCTCGACTGACTCGTCGAGGAGGCCCTTCTCGGCCAACTTCTCTAGACTCCACTCGATGCTCTCGTACCCGTTCGTGACGAACTCCTCCTCGACGTCGCGCATAGTGACGTCGTACCCGGCGATGGCGGCCACTTCCGTGATTCCGTGGCCCATGTTTCCGGCACCGAGCACAGTCACCCGTCGAATATCCGTGTCTGGCATACGACATGGGTTTCATCCCTGCCATCTTAACTCCACCGCGGCCGTTTATCTCTGTAAGGGAAAATGGCCCTCTTAGGAACTATCGGTGTTTTGAATCCAGTTCTATGGAATTTTGGAAGGTTTTGGGATTACAGCGGCTCGTCCCCGTCGATGATACCCGCCGCGCGTCGTGCGAGGTCAGGGACCTGCTCCTCCATCTGCGGGTACATCGGGTCGTCGCTGTTACCTTCGAGGAATCGCCGGTAGAACATCTCGCCCAGCGCGGCGAGTTTGTACACCGCGAGCGCCCGATAAAATCGGTCGTTCTCGTACTCGATACCCGCCGCATCCTCGTAGCGCTCCACGAGTTCCTTACGAGTGGGGTACTCGTCGGCCTCCATGAACGTCGAAACCAGTTCCGGCGTCGCCGGTTCGGGGTCGCCGGGGTCGCGCCAGTACGACAACATCCACCCGAGGTCGGCCAGCGGGTCGCCGAGCGTCGCCATCTCCCAGTCGAAGACGCCGACGATTTCCGGCGGCGTCTCCGGGCCGTACATCACGTTGTCGAGTTTGTAATCGCCGTGCACCAGCGTGTGTTCGTGTTCGTCGGGACAGTTGTCGGCCAGCCAATCGCCGACCGTCTCCAGTTCTGGGACGGCCCGCTCCTCGGTCGTTCGTTCGAACGCCCAGTCGAGTTGCTTGGTCCACCGTTCGACCTGCCGTTCCGTGTAGCCGGACGGGTAGCCGAACTCGCCCAAACCGACCGCCTCGTAGTCGAGCCTGTGAATCGCCGCGAGCGTGTCCGCGAGTTCCTCGCCGATGGTCCGCCGCGCGTTCGGGGTTCGGAAGCGCGGTGGCTCCTCGTCCCGGAGCACGTCGCCCTCGACTCGGTCCATCACGTAGAAGTCGCTGCCGATGACCGAGTGGTCCTCGCAGGCCAACACGGTCGTTGGAACCGGAACGGCCGTGTCCTGAAGCGCGTCCATCACCCGATACTCCCGAAGCACGTCGTGGGCCGTCTCGGCCGTTTCGCCCGGCGGTGGTCGCCGAATCACCAGTTCCCGGTCGCCCCACGTCACGAACAGCGTCTCGTTGGAGTGGCCCTCCGCGTGGTGGGAGACGTCGTACCCCTCGGCGTTGCCCAACTGTTCTTCCAGATACGTCCGGAGCGCGTTCGTATCGACGAGTCGTTCGAAGTAATCCCCATTTTCGTTGGTCATCAGTAGTCCTCCAGTCCGCAGTCGGCTCGTGTGACGGTCCGTTCGTCCCGCCGACCTCGTTGTCGCTCGATTGTACGTGGATGCTCGGTATAGAACTTACGAGGGTAACGAAACGAGGGAAATACTTTTACACTGTTGAATCGGCGTTGTGGATATGGAGTACGACGACCCGAAACGAGGGCGAGACGTCGCCAAACGCGTCCGAACGTTCGTCCGAGACGAGGTGATTCCCGTCGAACGCGAGCATCTCGGCGGGGAACCCGTTTCCGACGACACCATGCGGCGACTCCGCGAGCAAGCGAAGGAGTACGACGTGTACGCACCCCAGATTCCGGAGGAACACGGCGGATTGGGGATGGCGTTCCACGAGATGCTCCCCGTCTTCGAGGCAGCCGGGCGGAGCCTCCTCGGACCCGCCGCCATCCGCGTGGACGCCCCGGACGAGGGCAACATGCACACCCTCGAACTGGTGGGAACGGACGAGCAGAAGGAGAACTGGCTCGACCCGCTGGTCGCGGGCGACGCCAAATCCGGTTTCTCCATGACCGAACCGAATCCGGGTGCTGGCTCGGACCCGAAGATGCTCAGAACGACCGCGGAGAAACGCGAGGCGCAGAGCGCCTCGGAGCGGAGCGGTACAACCGCAGAGCAGGACGGCGACGAGTGGGTGATAAACGGCCACAAGTGGTGGACGACGCAGGGAAGCGAGGCCGACGTCCTCCTCGTGATGGCGTTGACCGACCCGGACGCCCACCCCTACGAGGGGTGTTCCATCTTCCTCGTCCCGTCCGACACCCCCGGCGTCGAAGTCGTGCGCGACATCCCGCACGTCGGCGGCGGCGTCACCGGCATGAGCCACGCGGAGATCAAGTACGAGAACGTTCGAATCCCGGAGGAGAACCTGCTCGGGGAGGAGAACGCCGGGTTCGCCATCGCCCAACAGCGACTCGGTCCGGCGCGGTTGACCCACTGCATGCGCTACTCGGGCATGGCCGAACGCGCCCTCGACATCGCCAAAGCCTACGCCGACGAGCGACAGGCCTTCGACGGTCCGCTCTCGGACAAGCAGGCGATCCGGTTCGAAATCGCCGAAATCGAGACCCGACTCCACGCGGTTCGGACGATGGTTCGCCACGCGGCCGGGCAAATCGCGGCGGGCGAGGAGGCCCGTATCGCGGTGTCGATGAGCAAGGTGTACGCCGCGAACGTCGTTCAGGACGCAATCGACACGGCCGTCCAGATTTGCGGCGGCAACGGCATCGGAAAGGACCTCCCGCTCGCAGATTTCTACGAGAGCGTCCGCCAGTTCCGCATCGTGGACGGCGCGGACGAGGTCCACAAGCGAGTTATCGCGCGAGACGCGTTTTCGGACCTCGACCCGAGCGAAGTCGAGCATCTGGTTCGGTACGACGGATAGTCGTCAGTCCGATTCTTCTTTTTCCGGTTCGACGCCGACGATCGAGAGGATTTCCCGTAAGTCGTCGATGGCGTAGTCGGTTTCCGGCCCGTCGTCCGCCCCGTACGCGACGGCCGTCATGCCGACCGCCGACGACCCGAAGATGTCGTGGTCGTACCGGTCGCCGATCATGAGCGCGTCGCTCGCCGGAACGTTCGCGGCGTCCAGGGCCGTCTCGAACATCCGTCGATCCGGTTTCGTTCGACCGACCATCTCGGAGGTCGTTATGGAATCGAACTGGTTCCGCACGCCGAACGTCTCCAAAATATGGATTCCTTCCTCGGTGTCCACGTCGCTGATGACGCCGACATGGAGGTCCGTCGTCGCCAGTCGCTCGACCGTCTCGACGGCACCGGAATTGGGTCGCAGCGTTTCGGCCATCACGCGCTCGAAGACGGGTCGCCACTCGTCCTCGGGAATCACCTCCCCCGTGATTTCGTCCACGGCGCGGTCGTAGGCGGTTCGTGCGCTCCGGAACGCCGTTCCGTCGCGCTCCCGAAAATGCTCGCCGACGGCGGTTCGCCAGCGCTCGATGGCATCCTCGACCGATTCGTCACCCGAACGCTGCGCGACGATGGTTCCGACGAACTCCTCGTGTGCACGTCGGACGGACGCCGTATCGAGGATGACGCCGCCGATGTCCCAGAACACCGCCCGCCAGTTCCCTCGTTCGTCTTGCATGGTCAGGGGTTCATCTCCCACGATCAGCTGTGTACTGGCGTTCCCGGGAGATCAAGATAACGATCGAAGAGGGGAATCCACATTTATTACCATGCGGCGAAATATTGGCGACTGTAGTTACCAATGGAAATTTCAGTCGCGGGACGACCGACAGCGGAGGATCGCGTATGACCGTCGAACAGTTCAGCGTCGCCGGGAAGACCGCAATCGTGACGGGTGCATCGAGCGGTATCGGACGAACGATTGCCGAGCGGTTCGCCGACGACGGCGCGAACGTCGTCGTCTGCTCGCGCGAACAGGGGAACGTGGACCCGGTCGCCGAAGGGATAGCGGCGAGCGACGCCTCGGGTCGCGCGCTGGCGGTCGAGTGCGACGTGACCGACCGCGATGCCGTGGAGGCGCTCGTGGACGCCACCGTCGATGAGTTCGGGGGCATCGACGTGTTGGTCAACAACGCCGGTGCGAGCTTCATGGCCCCGTTCGAGGACATCAGCGAGAACGGGTGGGAGACCATCGTGGACATCAACCTTCACGGGACGTTCCACTGCACGCAGGTCGCCGGGGAGCGTATGCGCGAGAACGGCGGCGGTGCTATCATCAACCTCGCCAGCGTCGCCGGGCAGGGTGGCGCGCCGCAGATGAGCCACTACGGCGCGGCGAAGGCCGCCGTCATCAACCTGACGTCAACGCTCTCGTTCGAGTGGGCCGACGAGAACGTTCGCGTCAACTGCATCGCGCCCGGGTTCGTCGCCACGCCGGGCGTCGAGACTCAGATGGGGGTCAGCGCCGACAACATCGACCGAGGGGACGTGAAGCGCCGTATCGGAACGAGCGAGGAAATCGCAGACATCGCGCAGTTCCTCGCCAGTCCGGCCTCGTCGTACCTCGTCGGTGAAACGATCACCGCACAGGGCGTGCCGCGCATTCTGGAAACCCCCGACGTGTGAACCGGTTCGATAGCTCCGTCCGCCGTTCACTTTCGTCGCAGTCCGTTCAGGTCAACTCCGCGTGGGCGAACCGCCATCGACCGAACGCCAACGGGAGCACGATCCAGAGACCGAGGACGACGAACCCGATCCAACCGTGTTGCCAGAACAGATGGCCCTCCGGTATCTTGTTCACCGCCGAAACGGTGGAAAACGCGTAGTTAAACGCCGTCTTCGGGTTGAGAATCTGGATAAACGACAGCAAATCCTGTTGGAACGCCGATGAGCCGATGCCATAACGGTCGAGCACCAGTCCGAAAATCCCAGTCAGGATACCCCACAGGAGCGTGAACAGGATGACCAGTCCGAACCCGATCAGAACGATCAGGTCCTCGGACTTGAGAGCGGCAGAAACACCGATGCTGATACTGACGAACGCGGCACCGAGAACCAACGACAGTACCAGAAGCGAGAGGTAGCTTCCGACCGGGAACGTCGCTCCGAGAGCGAGGATGATGCCACCGCCGACGACGAATCCGATCACCGTCGCGATTGCGACGATGGTGGTGCGTCCGATGAACTTCCCGATAACGACGTCAGTTCGCGTGTGTGGAAGCGAGAGCAGCAGTTTGAGGCTCCCGGACTCACGTTCACTCACTATCGAACGGTAACCGGCGAAGATACCGACCGCCGGGAGGAAAATTCCGATCGGCGTCATGAGCGACGCGATAACGGGAACGTTCGTCGTGTCGTTTCCGCGAGTACGTCGATGATTTTGATGATGACGAACGACGTACCCGCAAAGAAGAGCACGAACACGAGGATGAGTGCGAACAGGCGTCGTGACCGACTCGCGTCCCGAAACTCCTTTTTTGCGATGACACGCCAACTCATGCGATCACCTCCTGGCCTTCCGTATACGCCGCAAAGAGGTCTTCGAGCGACGCCTCAACCACCGAGAAGTCCCGTAACTCGACGCCGGACGATTCGACGGCTTCGATCACGTCCGCTTTCGACCCGTTCCCGATTGCGACCGCTATTCGATCACCTTCCGCGGTCACGCTTTCGACCCCATCGCAACTCCGAATCGCGTCGAGCACGCGGTGCGTCGTTTCGGAGACGACGAGCGTCAACTGGGTGGTCGCGTCCATCCTCTCGCGGAGGTTCCGAATCGAATCCTCGGCCACGAGCGACCCGTTCGAGAGGATGCCGACGCGGTCACACACCGCTTCGACCTGGCTGAGAATGTGACTGGAGAAGAAGACGGTCGCTCCGCGGCGGTTCTCTTCGAGGATTATTTCGCGCATCTCACGCGCCCCGTTCGGGTCCAAACCGGTCGACGGTTCGTCGAGAATGATGAGTTCCGGTTCGCCGACGAGCGCCATTCCGAGCACGAGCCGCTGTGTCATCCCTTTCGAGTAGGTACCCGCCCTTCGGTCGGCGGCGTCCTCGATACCGACCCGTTCGAGGATGCTCATCGGGTCGTCGGCCGCTCGCTTCGACTCGACAGTCAGTTCGATGTGTTGGTACCCCGTGAGGCGGTCGTACACGTCGAAGCCGTCGGGAAGGACGCCGATACGCTCGCGAATTCGGTGTGAATGGGCGTGAGAATCCTGGCCGAACAACGTTGCCTGTCCGCTCGTCGGGCGAATGAAATCCAACAGGACGTTGATCGTCGTGGATTTCCCGGAACCGTTCGGGCCGAGAAACCCGTAGATCTCCCCGTCGTTGACCGTCAGATTGAGTTCTTGGAGGGCGGTTACGGAACCGAACTGTTTCGTGACGTTCGAAACGTCTATAACGGCTGTTTCGTTCGTATTCATGATTTCGTTGGTTGGTGGTATGTCAATTGTAAATGCTATCGGCGAGCGCTCCTGCTACGGTCGCACTCTCCGTACTACACCAACCCCGAGATTCGCAGTATCACCGCGATTCCGACCGGGATTCCGACGGTGATAACCGCGTTTCGGCGCGAGAGGTCGTGTAACTTTTCCATCCCGGTCGTCCAGATCCAACCGCTCCACAACAACAGGACGACACCGACGATACCTGCCACGAAGAGGGCGGGATCGGACTGTAAATTCTGAAATGCGGTCATTGCGGCGTCGTCGTTGCTCGGGAGGTTCACACCGCTGTACACGTAGTAGGCGGCGATCGCGCCGATGACCTGATGGATGAAGAGTGGCACGTACCCCCAACCGGTGAACGCGAACGTGTCGCCCAGGGACCCGGAACCGCCGAACGCGAAGCGTGCGATGGCGTAAAAAGCGATGCTGTACACGGCCCACGCGAGTAGGATTCCGACGAACGAGAAGACGATCGTCACGGTGCTCGCCACCCCGCCGATAGCGTTCGACATCGACTGATTCATCTGCTGCCCCTGGGACTGTACCGCGGTCGAAGCGAACTGTCCGCTGATGTTCGCTCGCGGTACGGTACCGACGGCCGCGACCAGTGCGACGAGGAGGACGATAACCGTGGGGATGAGAATTCCCGGATTTTCGACTCGATCACGGAAAAACGATTCCGGCTCGGTCAGTAGCTTGAGGACCATATTTTAACGAATATAGCGTGGCGTTATTAATATTATCATTGGGAAATGCAATTATTTTTTCATATGCATCGCTCATCGAGCGAGTACTCGAAGGGAGAGCACACTCTACTCGGTCAAAGCGTCGTCCGCGATACGCGAGGAGTCGCTGTAGTACTCTTCGTATACGGTTTCACCCCATTCGACGGCCTCGGGAGACTGTGATTTGACGAACACGCTTACCCGTCCGATTTCGTCGATCGCTAGCAGGACGATCGTCGAGTCGAATAGAATGAATCCGTACGGAATGGACCCATCGTAGGAGTACAACTCCGGAGATCGGACTTCGAACGAATCACCGAGGCTTTTCAGGAGCGATTGGCTAGAGGATGCGACCGATCGTCTCGGAACGATGACTCGCTTGTCTGCGGCTGTTTTCGTGGATCGACGGCGTAGATCGATGAAGAATTTCGAGATCGTGGGCCAAATCATGAACGACCGGCTGCTGTCGGCGGTCTCTATCATCTCGAACAGTTCGTTTACCGGTTTGTACGGCTGGCTGGGTTCCGGCGTGACTACCGTGGAATCCGCGAACAGATCGACGTTCAACTCCGAATCGGGGGCGATATGCCGCAAAAATGGCTCCAGATTCTCCACGGAACGTACCGTGCTGATGGTATCCATGAACGCTTGAACCACCAATCGCCCCGATACGGTGGCAGTATACCCGTTTTCCGCGGCGGGGAACTTGACCCATCCCTCCTGTTCGAGCGTCGTGAGGTTCCGTTGAAGCGTCGTCCTCGGAACGTCCAATCGGTCCCGAAGATCACGCAAATCCAGCGTTCGATCGCTGAGCACACGGAGGATATGGATGCGACGGGACGAGCCTGTTAAGAATTCTATACTCTCCCAGGTCTGCGTTATCTCGGAGGACCATTCGGCATCGATTATCTGATTCATTTTCTCTTATGTCAGCTTGATTTCTTTTACAGTATGGTTATGGGTAATCACGCTACCAAAGTGGCTTCGTTCTTTCAGGAGTTATTGCCTATAGTGAAAGACAGGGATTCTAACATATTAATCCTTTTTTCACATATATAATATAAAGTTAAACTCATTATTCAGTTTAGACTCGAATGACGGAAGTGTTTGACAGCGTTTCTACATGCGATCAGGTTGCCCCCCGTCGAAATGGAGAGCAACGACGCGTATCCAGCGACGCGGAACCATTGCAGCGGAACGCCCCCTGACAGGGGGCCAAACGTCGTAATCGCTCGGGCTGTCGATGGTGTTCGTAAAAGCAGCAACACCGTGTAGCTGACACCGATAACGAATCCCGAATAGGCGACGAGTGCAGTCGTGCTCGGCGTACCGAGCCCTCGTCGCTGGGAGACGGTTACCCCATCGAAACGAGGTGCCGATATACCGATCCACGCCGCAAAGACGACGGCCGTCAGGCCGAGGAGAACGCCGACGACACCCATCTCGATCGTCGGAAGCAATCGCCAACCGTCGGAAACACACGCAATCAGCGTAAGGAGCGTTTCGACTGGAACGCCGATGAGTACTCCAGGGAGCAACAGGCCGGACACGAACTGCTCACCGGTGAGTGACGAACTGAGTGTAAGCGGCAGCATCGGACCCTCGTCACCGAGAGGATTGAGCGTGAAAGCGGCACCGGCGGTCCACGAGCCCATCAGTGCCGTAATCACGGGTAATTCGTTTCGAAGCGTTTCGTGGGGAATGGTCGCGACCATGACCGCAGTGATTCCGATCGGTAACGCGAGATGGCTCAGTTTGCTCGGACGACGGAGGGCGCGGAGGAGCGTCTTCTTGGAGACCCGTTCGGTCGGATACGATATCCCGGCGGGAAACAGTAGGGCAACTGCCCCGAGGGCTGCCGAGAGCGCATCGAAATCCGGGTCCACTCTTTCGTCGTCGCGTTTCGTTTCCGAGGGCGGTTGGATACGTTCACCGTACCAGTGGATCGTCGCTAGCTGTTCGATGCTGAACGTGAGAAGGGGAACCAGGACGAACGTTCCAACGACACCGCCCACGACGTGTCCCGTCGAAACGGCAAGTGGCGTCCCGGAAAAAACGATATCGGCGTACCAACCGATCGGAACGTACCGAACCACGGGAGTCAAACCATCGAGCGAACGAGCGCCAGCGTGACCAAAAAGTTGCAGGGCGAGCGCAGTCGGCACCATGATAGCCAGCAAGAGGACACTGATTCCCGTTCGATGGCGAGCGACTATCTCGGATCGGGTGACGAAAATGGCACCGCAAATACCGGCGGCATATCCAACGAAGAGGGCACTGACGATGGCCAACAGGCCGCCGCTCACCATCGTAAAGAGGGTAACGATATCGCCGGATCCGTACGAAAACCCGACGGCCATCAGGAACAGGGGGACGAGTATACTGGTTCCCACCCTCACGAATTCCGCGATGAGTAATCCTCCCACGACTACCCGTGGAGGAACCGTCGTAAGCAGGAGATCGATCCGATCGACACGGTGTGTCTTCCCGAACGCCCGGACAGCGAATATGAAGGCGAAGAATACCCAACAGAGGACGACGACGAGTCGAAGGCGGGTGGAGACGGTTCGAGGTGGGTCGTTACGAACGAGCAATCCAAAAACGACGGAAATCGCCGTCAACATCGAGATGAGGGGAATCCTCAAGACGACTCGTAACAGCAGTTGACGGCGGTTTCGTGTGACTGACCGCCACGTCCGTACAGCCTCCGTTCGGCCGATACGAACGCTCTTCGTGACCCATTCGGTCGTTTTGTCGCCCATTGTGACTGTTCGGTGATCTACGTTAGAAACCGCCACCTCGGTTGCCGGACGAGTTTCCGGTGATGGCTGACTGGGCCGCGAAGTACGTTACGATTGCCACGACGAAACCGAGAACGAGTCCGCTCACTATCGAGAGTTTGATGTCCACACCCAATCGCTGATACGTGGTGAGAAAGTCGCCGATAGCGACGATCACGAACACGACGACGGCCATCACTGCACCCGTCCGTTTCGGATACTTGGACGGATTGTGGTTCCACTCGTGGAACTTTTCTGCCAACGATTTCTCCGACTGGCCGTGATCACTCATCGTTTTCGACCACCCGGTTCGTATCGTTCGTTCTCCGTCTCGATGGAGGGTCGTTCGAAATCATCCGTTTCACAGGTTCGAAGGCAGGCACATAAACTTTTTTATTTTCAACTATTAAAAACTGAAAATAATACTGAATGGGTGCAAGAAGACTCTGTTTGGATCAAAAATTCGCTATATGGGTGCGTCAGTTCGACAGATATATACACGGGAGGGACGACCCGTCTGTATGCGACGGTTCGTGTGGCTTCATGACACGAACTCACGTCGTGAGCGGTAGCGAAATCCGGACAGCAAAACTGTGCTTTACCCTCGTCCAGATTCAGTATGAACGCAATCGAAACGGACGGCTTGACGAAGCGTTATGGAACGACGACCGCTGTGAAGGATCTCGAATTACGTGTTCCCGAAGGAGAGATCTACGGGTTTCTCGGTCCGAACGGTTCCGGGAAAACGACGACGACACGGATGCTTACGACGTTGACCGAACCCACTCGGGGGACAGCACGGATCGATGGTCATCCGCTCGACGCCGGATCCGATCTTTCGTCCTCGATAGGATATCTGCCCGAACGGCCACCGGTGTACGAGGAGTTCACTGGATACGAACAACTGGAGTACGCATCCGGACTTCACGACGCGCCGGATTGGAAGCGCGACCGGCGGTTGGGGGACCTGATCGACCGATTCGAGATAACCGCCGATCTCGGAGACAGGATTTCGACCTATTCGAAGGGTATGAAACAAAAAATCGGTCTCGTTCAATCACTCATGCACGACCCGGCCGTACTCTTTCTCGACGAACCGTTCTCCGGATTGGATCCCCGGTCATCGAAGGTGTTGGAGGAGTTCGTCGTCGAATTTGCCGAATCGGGACGAACCGTATTCCTTTCCACGCACGTATTGCCGATAATCGAAGCGGTCGCCACCCTCGTCGGGATTCTTTACGACGGAGTGTTGATCGCCGAAGGATCCCCCGAGGCGCTCAAGCACCGAATGGGTACCGACGGCGGAACCGACCTCGAAGCCGTTTTTCTCGAACTCACAGACGAGAGAACAATTCTCTAAGATGATATTGTTCCCGGGGAACGAACCTCCGACGAAGCGGACGCTCTGTCACCGACCCTGCTCTCGTTTCGAACGGCGCACACTCCGGTTCGGAATCGACCCGTGCCGATTTCCCACCGCGTGAACAGTGCGTACGGTCCAAACGATTCTCAACCCGCAATCTTGTTTCAGCAAATAATGTATTTTGTAATGAAATATAGTTCTGAAATGCAATGAGTCAAGAAGACTCTAATGAGAAAGAAAAGAGAGCCGACCTCGATCGTCGATCACTACTGAAAAGCATCGGTGTAGCCGGTGCCGGACTCGGTACCGGGATGGGAATGCTCGGTAGCGCAAAAGCCCAGAGCGGGGCCGATTCGGAAATACACGTCACCGGTACCGAACTGATCAGTACCGATAGCGTGCGGCCGCACGCCAATTCCGCAGTTTCGGAGCAGCCACTGAGCGGTCACCTGCGGAGCGAAGAGGCGCTGTCCCCCAACCCGGCAGGAACTGTCAGCCTTTCGCTCACGACGACCGACAGCGAACTCGACGCTCACAACCCAGTACTGCATGCGTTGCCGTTCGAATCGGAAGCGGGACAGGACAAGGCAGGATTTCTCAACGTCCTTCTCGCGGACGACGGAGACTCGAAAGTCACGCTCGCATCGTTCGCGATGGTCGGGGAACGGGACACGGAAGCGGGAACTGGCTCCCTCAGGTTCTACGGTACCAGAGACGAACAGCCGGTCATGATAAACCAGGTCGAGCGGGACCTGACAACCGACTCGGGGCAGTTCACGACCGAAGCCAGCCTTAGCTGCGGTACGTGCAAGTTCGTGGTCAACGAACTGTGCTCCGCTGGCAACCCGGTGGGCGTTACGGAATGTCTCGAAATCTGTGCACCCGCCGTCGAGACCGGTGTCGGATACGTCGTGTGCTCGGGCGCGTGTGCCGTCATCGTCGAGGCCGTGGAGTATCTGGGCTGTGGTGCCGCCGCGAGTGCGATTTGCGGACGAGCGGGCTTCTGCTGAGACGGTTCGGAATCCCACGATGAGAACCAGTAGACACTATTCTTTCGTCCGTGAAAACGTGCGCCGTCACTGCGTATTCGAGAGGGAGAACGGGCCCGCGACTTCGCCGTAGAGGTACATCCTGAACATCGCATTGTAGGTTCGATAAACCACAGCGCCGGAGACAACGGCGACGAAAAGACAAGACAGGCCAACGACGCCACCGATCGAAAACAGCAGTTCGACACCGATGATAACGGAGGCGAGCAGTACCGGCCACGCCGACATCGTGGTCGCATATCTCCACTTCGTTTCGCGCAGGAGCGACGTACTCCGTGAGAAGACACGTTTCATCGACCCTCCGCCCTCGAACAGCAGGATCGGAATCGCATAGATCGTCGCGGCGTACCACGTTATCAAGAGTGTCCCCGAAACGAACCGAGCGAGCAGTTCCCCGGCCGCGGTCTTCTGACGGAGGGCTACGGTACACAGCCGGATCGAACTAAGGACGACGGCGGAGAACACGGCGTACTTGAGCAGTTCCGGAAGGCGACGGCGGACGTGCTGTAACGTGTACGTGAGTGGTCCCGGCGTACCCAATTCGACCGCGAGAACGTATCCGGAAATGACGGCGTTACCGAGCGTAGTGAACACCGAAGCGAGCAGGTAACCGAGTACGACAGCCAGAACGGTCAGCGGGTCGAATATCGCGTTCGTCGAGGTGAGGGAAAAGAGGCCAACGACGGACAGTATCCCCCACACGCCGACGAGTTGAGCGAGACCGAAGCAAACGACCACCGGATGGCGAAGTTGAAATCGGAAACAGCGGCGAGTGTACGCGACCCCAGCCTTGAACCGTCGTATCGAACTTCCGCCTCCCAAATGGTTTGCGGGGTCCATACTGGTCGCGATTACCGCTCGCAGAACTTATTCATTGTTATTTTTCAGATCATAGATGCAAAAATTCGTGTTTTCATCGTCCCCTGAGACGTGGTGTGACGACCGGAAGCGTAGCGGGAATCGGCTTCACAGCACATTTAAGAGTGAGACTCCCGAACGAGTATTCAAGCAATGCGGCCACTTGTTTCATGGATGACAAAAGTGGACGACGCGATCCTCGAATGGCTTGCCGAGCAGGACATTGCGGCCCCACCGAAGGTGATTCAATCCAACCTCACCGTCCCGGTTTCTCACTCGCAAGTCAAACGCCGAATCCGTGTTCTGAAGGATAACGGCCTCGTGTTTAAAGACCCTGAGCGAGGAAACTACTACGCGATCACGGAGATCGGTCGCTGGTATCTCGACGGAGCGATCGGCGGGGAAAAACTCGAAGCGCTCGCTACTACCGATGAAATCGATACACAGTCGCTGTTTTCCGACCGTTCCGGCGGCGCACCCAACTAGCACGGATTTACACCGATCAGTTCACATCCTCGAAGCGATCACAGCAATGATCGTGGTCGTCGTTCGATACTTCGGTCTACCTCGCTCGCCCATCACCTGCTCGTCGAAGTCGTCGTAATCGACTGTCCGTACGAACTCGGCGATGGTCTCCGTCGCTACCGCATGTTTTTACGCCACCTAAAGCACACAGAGATTCTGATTTAGGTTGTCCTAAAAATCGAAGTAGTTATGGTGTTTTAGGTGCACCTAAAATACGTGTTGAGAGAGAGCATCGCACACGAGCCTCCGTCCCGACGAGGCAACGTGAAGTACGGCAGCACGGTCGTCTTGGAGGCACTCTCGGGTACTGTCCACGACGGTGCCGAATCGGCGGTCATGGATGCGTACTTCGGCCTCGCTCGGTACCCATCTCCGGGCGGGCTCGTTAGTGCACCAATTCAAACGGAGGTATAGAATGTCTGTGAGTACACATATAGACGACGCGAAAACACGAATTCGGTGTGAACGAGACGCAACCGAAGCGAAGCTCGACGCGATCAAACGCTTCACCGACCGAGTGAAAGAACTGCCACCCGAGCCGACACCGCGGTCAGTGCAGGGCGTCACGGCTGCAGCGGGCGCACTTTCCCACGTAAGTCACTCGACGGAGGATCGATGTCAGATCGTTCGGCGGACGTTCGCCGAGACGATCCGACCCCAGATCACCGACGACGCCGAAAAATCGGAGTCCCTCCACGCGACTATCGAGGCCGAATTTTCGGAATCACTGGCAGTTGCGCTCGCACCGACGACGGAGACGTCATTCTCGCCCGAACTCAAGGAAGCGGTCGTCTCGGAGGCAAATATCCGACGGGTGGAGGTGGACGTGTTACGACGCGCACTCCGACGCGAAGCCTCACGACTCGACGATGCTGGCGCAGTCGTCACCGACATCACGGAGTGGATCACCGCGAAAAACGAGACACCTCTAACCGCCCTCGATTTCGATGAACTCCACCGTCGTCACGAGACGCTCACGGACCATCGCGACCGATGCGAGGCGCTCGCTCGGCAGCGCCAGGAGTTTCTCCGGAGTACCACGAATCACGGCGGTGAAATCGGGATAAGCCATCGGAATCTGATCCCATACATCTACCAGGATTTCCCGGTCGATTATCCGGTGTTGACGACGGTTGCTCGGCTCGATAGTACGTGTGAAGAGTGCCAACGAGCGGTGCGCCAGCACTTGGTTCGGAGGGCCTGAACCGTGATCCCTCGTTCCCGTCGTGCCCGCACCCAAGCGTGGGCGTGGGTGTACGCGACGCTCTTCGAACCCCCCGAAAAGCTCGATGACGATACGGGCGACGACCCCGACGAACTGGCGAACGACAGAGACGTCGTCTCGGAGGGGTCCGCCGAATCGCGATGAGTGGAGTTACACAGTATCTGTTGGCCTTGTACATCCTCGAACACCGACGAGAGCCGCCGATCCAGACGAACGTCGTCGCTGAAACGCTGGACAAGTCACCGGCGTCGGTCACCGCGATGTTCCAGCGACTCGAAAACGACGAGCTCGTGACCTACGAGCCGTACAAGGGCGCGACGCTGACGGACGCTGGACGTGAGCGGGCTGCAACGCTTCACGAAACGTATGTAACCGTCTCGTGGTTTTTTCGGAGCGTGCTGGACCTCGATTCGTACGAAGCGGAAGCGATGGAACTGGCCGGTTTTTTGAGCCCGACAGTCGCAAAACGACTGGCAGCAACGCTTCCCTACGAAATCGAGGCAGCGACCCGATCCGAGGACTAGTTACCGACAGTCATAGAGAATACGTTCACGTGATACTCTCGCCCGGAGGGGTGCACTGGCACGGCAAAGAACCCGACGGCGAGTCGTGTGTCGCTACATCTCCTTCATCGCTCAACCGGAAGGCGTTGGAAACCGCCTCGATTAACCGGGTCGTTCGGCAGAAGTGGACCCTATCGGATTCGAACAATGCCCGGGCATGCTCACGATGTTGCGCGTGTCCGGTCTAATTCGAACCTTCGGGCGACATATTGCTGCCGCTCACGAACGAAGTTCGCACCAGCAAATGGGCCCTATCGGATTCGAACCAATGACCACCCGGTATCCCATGCCACCTGAAATCGACAGATGTCATTATGAGCCGAGCGCTCTAACCAGACTGAGCTAAGGGCCCGTATCAACCAACTCTAATTTGCCACACCTCTTTAGCGTACCGGGTTCTGCTCGCGTCGGTGGGAGACAAAGGGAACCCTCTGACGGAAATAACGAATTCGAAGAAACGCCGCCGCCAGGGCTCGAACCTGGGACAACCTGGGTAACAACCAGGTGCTCTACCAACTGAGCTACGGCGGCTTCCGACTGCATTCATCCATAGACCGAGTTGTTTGATAGGGCTTTCGTTTTCGTCCGACAGCATCGATACGTTTTCACGCGTTCGTGGAAAACGTTCGCCCGATGGAACGGTTCGAGGAGGTCGCTTCGGCGGTTCGAGCGGGGATACAGCCGGACGCCGAGGAGCGACGTCGGCTGCGAGCGGCGGTTCGGGAGTTGACAGAACGCGCCGAAGCGGCGATTGCCGACCTGTCGGTGGACGCCGACGTGATTCAAGTGGGGAGCACCGCCCGCGGGACGTGGACGAGCGGCGACCGGGATATCGACCTGTTCGTTCGCTTCCCGCCGGACCTCGACCGTGAGGAATTGGAATCGCTCGGGCTGAAAATCGGCCACGCCGTCCTGCCGGACGGACACGAGGAATACGCCGAGCATCCCTACGTGAAAGGGGCGTTCGACGGGTTCGACGTGGATTTCGTCCCCTGCTATCGCGTCGAGTCGGCGACGGATATCCAGTCGGCGGTGGACCGGACGCCGTTTCACACGCAGTATCTCGAAGCACGGTTGGACGACGAGTTGGCCGGAGAGGTGCTGTTGTTCAAGCAGTTCCTGAAGGGCATCGGCGCGTACGGAAGCGACCTCAGGACGAAGGGATTTTCGGGGTATCTTGCGGAACTACTCGTCCTCGAATACGGGAGCTTTCGCGGCGTGTTGGAGGCGGCCGCGGAGTGGACACCGCAGGTCCGCTTCGACCCGGAAGACCACGGGACGGCGACGTTCGACGACCCGCTGGTCGTCATCGACCCGACCGACCCGGAGCGCAACGTGGCGGCCGTCCTTTCGGCCGAGAACGTCGCACGACTCCAGCATTACGCCCGTGACCTGCTGGAGAAGCCGCGCGAATCGGTGTTTTTCCCGCAGTCGCCGAAGCCGTTGACGGCCGAGGACGTGCGCGAGTTCGTCGGCGAGCGCGGGACGACGCCCGTGGCGATTCAGTTCGACGCGCCGGACATCGTGGAGGACCAGTTGTATCCACAGCTTCAGAAATCGCTGTCGGGCGTCGCTGACGCGCTGTCGCGGCGGGGATTCGACGTCCTCAGGTCGGAACTGTTCGCCGACGACACCGCCGTACTGTTCTTCGAACTGTCGGTGGCCGAGCGACCGGCAATCGAGCGCCACGACGGACCGCCGGTTCACGTGCGTGCTCACGCGACCGGGTTCTACGAGAAGTACGCCGACTCGGATGCGTACGGTCCGTTCATCGATGGCGACCGATACGTGGTCGAACGGGAGCGGGAGTTCACGAACGCGGTGCCGTTCCTTCGGAGCGATGCCGTCCTCGACGCCGCGCTCGGTGCCCACGTCGAATCGGCGATGAAACGGGAGTACGACGTGCTTTCGGGCGACGAGGTCGGGGCGTTGGCCGCGGAGTTCGGGACGGAACTCGCCCGATATTTCGACCCGGTTCCCTGACTCAATTCGCCCGAATTTTGCAACCAAAGCTATGTATGGGTCTGTTTAACCATCAGGGTTATATGGATGGTGTGCATTAGCATAGCATGTATGGCCTCCGCACCAACCGGAGACGACGAATCCGTGTTCGACCAGTTCCTCGAAGACCGTGGTCACGAGACCGAGCAAGTAGACTGGGAGCAGGAGTATAACAAAAAGCAGTGTCCGGAATGTGGTGGACTTCATAATCTTACGGCGACCGAATGTACGGTCTGTGGTTGGAATCCGTAGTCCCCGTTGATTCGCCAACAGACTCGTCGCACGAATATCGAACACCGGCTACGATCGTTCTTTCTTTGACGTCTCTCGACCGACCGGAAACTCGCGTAACCCGTACTGCCGGTAGAACAAGAGAGATTATTTCCCACAAGATATTGCAGAATAAATCCCAGAGTGTCAGAATTTCGGCTCGTTCGTGACGGCGTCGTACGCACGTGTGTTCAACACCGCCTGGAACGACCGGTCCGCGCGTCTGTCCGAACTGCGAGGACGAGGTTCGGGACGGTGCGGTGGTACGCGATACACGCTCGTCCAGCGGCACGTAACGGGCACGACTCCGATTCACGTCGTTTTATACGTTCCCGGAACCTGTGCTGGTGTAATGACTACGCCAATGGCAGAGACGGACGCAAGAGTAACCCGGTTGTTCGGTGGGCCGGGAAGCGGTAAAACCACCGAACTACTCGATAGGGTAGAGGACATTCTCGCACAGGACGGAGTCACGGTAAAAGACCTCCTCGTCGTGTCGTACACCCGTGCTGCCGCGAACGAGGTTCGAGAACGGCTCGCTGAGCGTCTCGACGTCGACCCACGCTCGCTCCAGGGGAACGTCTGTACGATGCACGCGAAAGCCTACGAACTGCTCAATCTCTCCCGTGGTGACGTCGTCGGTGAGAAGGATAAACAGGAATTCTGTGAGGAGTTCGGCCTCGAATACGAGGACGAGTACAGCGGTTCCGGTCGTCGAACGGCCCGTTCGACGACGCTCGGCAACAAGATTATCGCAACCTCCCAGTGGCTCCAGCGAACCCGACGGCAGGTCGCCGACTGGCACGACGTTCCGTTCCAGTGGGACGTCGAAGAGGTTCGACTGCGCCGGACATCGACCCGAACGCACAGGAGGGCAACAAGTACACCCCGACGTGGCCGAGCAGTGACGACCGATTCGACGTTCCGGAAGCCATCCGTGGGTGGCGAAAGTACAAGGGTGACAACGGACTCGTCGGGTTCGCCGACATGCTCGAACGCGTGAAACAGCGTTCGCTTCTCCCCAGCGTCGACTACCTCATCATCGACGAGTTTCAGGACATCACGCAACTGCAGTTCGACATCTACGAGGAATGGAAAGAGCACATGGAAAACGTCCTCATCGCCGGTGACGACGACCAGGTCGTCTACGCGTGGCAGGGTGCGGACCCCAAACTCCTGCTCGGCGAGGGCGGCGAAGACGTGATTCTCGACACCTCCCACCGACTCCCTCCCGCGTTCTCAAAGTCGTCCAGAAGGAAGTCAGCCACATCGAGGAGCGACAGGAGAAGAACCTCAAACCGCGCAAGGAAGGCGGCACCGTCGAAGCGGTCGAGAACCCGTCGATGCTTGACCTCGTGCGGAACGTCCGCTACACCATCGAGGAGTTCGACGGTACCGTGATGGTACTGTTCCGTGCCCGCTACCAGATGTTCCGCTTCGTGGACGAGTTCATCGACGAGGGCATCCCGTTCCGCACGCTGACCGACCAGCGAATGTGGACCGACCGTCTGAACCAGTACGTCGAAGCCGTCGAACAGATCGAGGACGGCGAACCCATCGACGGCCTGCAGGCGCGACGTCTCGCGGACATGCTGACCGAGTCCACCTTCGGTACGAACGACCGCGACGAGATGTTCGACGCCATCGACGAGCGAAAGGAAGCGGAGGGTGCGGACGACCTCACCGAACTGGAGTTCGACGCCGACTTCGTGAAGAACTTCGCGCCGTTCATGCCCGGACGGAAATCCGCCTCCGACATGGTTCGGAAGGTGACGAGCTATCAGAAGCGCTCCATGAAGGCGTACTTCAGCGGACGGTATCAGGACACGGCGCGGGACCGCGTCCGTATCGGTACCATCCACAGCGCGAAAGGTCGTGAGGCTGACCACGTGTTCATCGGCACCGACCTGACCGAGAAGGTCGTCGAGCAGATGGCGGCATCGGTCGAAAACGAGGGCATCGAGGTCCCCGGCGACGAGGAGTTCACCGCCGGAACCGACCCCGTCCCGGTCCTCACCGACAACGAACGCCGCGTCTTCTACGTCGGAATGAGCCGTGCTCGCGAGCGCCTCGTCGTCATGGAGAACCTCGTCAGCGGCGCACCGACGCTCAAACTCGACGTACTGCTGTACAACGAACCGAACGGCAAATCGGTCGAGGACATCCTCGACGAAGGTACGAGCGAAATCGAAGCCGAAGCCGAATAACCGAATTCTCCCTTTTCCGATACCCGCGCATTGATAGCGTTTGCCAGAGCAACTGCTTTCCATGGCAACCGCCGAATCGGAACTCGACTCGCCGTATGCGGAACTCCTCGACCGACGAAAACGGATTTCGAACGTTCGGAACGCGGGAATGGTTCTCTACTGGGACCAACAGACGAAGATGCCCGAAGGGGGAACCCCGGCCCGTGCGAAGCAACTGGGGGCGCTCCAGTCCATCGGCCACGAACTGCTGACCGACGGGCGAACGGGCGAATTACTGGAAGCACTCGAAGCCGAGGAGTTGGGCGACGAACAAGCCGCCGTCGTCCGCGAGGTCCGCCGCGAGTACGACCGCGCGGTCGCCATCCCGAACGACCTCGTGGAGCGGATTTCCGAAACGTCGAGCGAATCCCAACCGGCGTGGCGCGAGGCGAAGGCGGAAGACGAGTTCGAGACGTTCGCGCCGTATCTCGACCGCCTCCGCGACCTTCACATCGAACTGGCTGAGCACGTTGATCCGGAGGAAGACCCCTACGTGGTCATGTTCGAGGAGAGCGAACCCTACCTCCCGCTTTCCCGCGTCGAGGAAATCTTCGACGAACTGCGGGAGGGACTGATTCCGCTCATCGAGGACGTCCACGAGAATGGCGCTGACATCGCGGACGACGCCTTCGCCGGAACCTTCGACCCTGAGGATCAGGAGGCGCTCTGTCGGGATGCGCTCGATCTCCTGAACTACGACTGGGACCGTGGGCGCTTCGACACCGCGCCGCACCCGTTCATGTCCGGGACGCAGTTCGACGCCCGCGTGACGACCCGGTACCACGACCACGATTTCGTGGACCCGCTGACCGCGACGATTCACGAGTTCGGACACGCGACCTACCAACTCGGCCTGCGGGACGATGCCTACGGCACGCCGCTCGGCGAACCTCGCAGTTCGGGGATTCACGAATCCCAATCGCGCTTCTGGGAAAATCATGTTGGTCGGACGAAGGAGTTCTGGGAACTGTTCCTCCCGACCGTCACGGAACGCTTCCCGGAGTTCGAGGACGTGACCGCCGAGGAGGCCTACGAGGCGGCCAATCAGGTGTTCACGGACAACATGATCCGCGTCGAGGCCGACGAACTGACCTACCACATGCACATCATCCTCCGTTCGGAAATCGAGCAAGAGTTCGTAGCCGGGGACCTCGACGTGGACGACATCCCCGCCCGCTGGAACGAACTGATGGAGGAGTATCTCGGCATCGTTCCGGACACGGACTCGGAGGGTTGTCTACAGGACATCCACTGGACGAGCGGGTTCGCCAGTTTCCAGAACTACACCGTCGGGAGCGTCCTCGCCGCCCAACTCTGGGCCACCATCGAGGAGGAAATCGAGGACCCGGAAAAACTCATTCGGGAAGGCGAGTTCGGCCCCATCCGCGAATGGTTGACCGAGAACATCCACGAGCAGGGCCAGAAGTACACCACCGACGAACTCATCGAGGAAGCCACCGGCGAACCGCTGACCGCGGAGTACTTCCTCGACTACGTGACCGAGAAGTACGGCGAGATATACGAGTTGGACTGAATCGAAGGGAGGTGCTTTCGGTTTGTGTCAAAAATTATTATTTTTCCATATCCTTTCTAGAAATAAGAATGGAACTCATAAAATCGGTATCTAAGAACGTATCGCCCAGTTTCATCGCTACGATAGCAATTATTGCTGTCCTGTACTGGTTTATGACTCCTACCAGAGGTATTTCCAGAGCAGCCACAATTGCTCTCACGATTGTTGCTGGAGTAATAACATGGGCGCTCGTTACTTGGGTCAAACAGTCATAGCCACCGACCACATCGTCTATAACTATTCTTCCTCGTCCTCGTCCGTTTTCGCCACCCTTCCGACGACTTTCTGGGCGGCGCTGGAGGGGATGTCGGTGGGCGTCGTGAGTTTCTCGCGGACCAGCACCATACCGACGCCGATGGCGACGAACGCACCGCCGAGAATCAACTGCCCGGCGACGATGCGGTCGATGCCGAAGAGCGCGACGGGAATGGCGAACACTAATGTCGCGGCCAGACTCACCGTGTCGAGGATTCCCATCGTCATGGTCTCCCGCCCCCAATCGTCATACCCGTTCGTTCCGCGCCACCGACCAAAAACCCGCCGCCATCGCGCCCGGTTCCGGAACCGTTTTCAACCGCGCGGCGTCACAGTTCCGTTATGTTTACCGGAATCGTTGCGGAAGTCGGCGAGGTTCGTCGGGTCGAGGATTCGGACGGCGGTCGGCGACTCACCATCGCGGCCGACGACGTGCTCTCGGACGTGGAGGACGGCGCGAGCATCGCCGTCAACGGGGCCTGTCTGACCGTCGAGGAGTTCGACGACGGCAGCTTCGAGGTGTTTCTGGCCGCCGAGACGGTCGAAAAGACCTACCTCGGCGAGGTGGAGGAAGGCGACGTCGTCAACCTCGAACGGGCGCTTCGCGCCGACGCCCGCCTCGACGGCCACTTCGTGCAGGGGCACGTCGATACGACGACCGAGGTCGTTGACGTGCGGGAGGTCGGCGAGGACTGGGAGTACGAATTCGCGCTCCCCGAGGGCTACGGTCAGTACATCGTGGACAAGGGATCGGTGGCTCTCGACGGCATCAGCCTCACCGTGGCCGAGAAGGGAGAGGAGACGTTCACCGTCGCCATCATCCCGACGACGCGACGGGTGACGAACCTCTCGGAGAAGGAATCCGGTGACCCGGTGCACCTCGAAGTTGACGTGCTGGCGAAGTACGCGGACGAACTGCTCGCCGGACAGCGATAGGAGTCCTCAGAACTCGAAGCCGGACGTTCCGGACTCCTCGTCCGTTTCGCCGTCCCGATTCTCGTTCTCGTCGTTTTCGTTCTCGTCCTCCCGGTTCGCGTAGACGGCGTCGTTGCCGGGACGATCACGTTCGTCGTTGCCGGGACGGTCACTTCCGTCGTTTCCGAGGAGGCTACTCCCGGTTCCACCGTTCGTGCTCGTTCGGGTTTCCGCTTCACGCTGGGTATCCACCCGTCCGTCCACGTCGCGCAGTTCGCTTTGGGAGTCGAATCCGACGGATCGAGTTCCGTCGTTGTCGTTCTCCATTTCGCCCCGATTTTCGACTTGGGCGTACATGGCGCGGTAGCGCGAGATTTTTCGGTAGAGCAGGTAGCCGAAGAAGCCGTCGTAGACGAAAACGAAGGCGATGTAGCCGATACCGGGGGTGATACCGGGGTAGAACGCGGCGATGAGGTCGGGGACGAAACCGACGAGCGTGTTGTACGTCGCGTGGATGAACGCGGCGATGAGCAGGCCTTTGATCACGATGGGACCCGCGTTCTCGCGGTTGAACTTCGCCAACCCGAGGTAGTAGCCAGCGAACGCGGAGTAGATGACGTGTCCCGGTCCGGCGAACAGTCGGAAGACGGCTATGTTCCCGGCACTCAGAATCAGATTAGCGTCCGACGACGAGAGGACGCCTTGGCTGATGTAGATGGCGTTCTCGATGGTCGCAAAGCCCAGTCCGGCCATCGCCCCGTAGACGGCACCGTCGATGACGGCGTCGAACTTGTCACTCCGGTAGGCGAACAGGCGGACGGCGAGCCACTTGACCGTCTCCTCGACCGGTCCGACGATGAGGTAGAAGTAGATGACCGCCCCGAAGAGTGGAATTCCGGTGAACAGCGGCTTCAACCGGGAGTTGAACACCGCCGCGAACATGGCGAACAGGACGCCGAGGCAGAACGTCCCGACGAGGAGCGGGAGGGGTTCGGACATCGTCGCGTCCGCATACCAGATGTAGGCCGCGAGGGCGAACGCGGGGACGACGGAGAGGAAAACGAAAACGCCGACCCACGGATTGTTGCCCACCACCGCCAAGCCGCCGAAAACTATCTGGAGCAGTAAAATCGCCGCCGCGAGAAGGATCACGGATGCGCGCGCCACGATGGAAAGTCCCCCATACACCTTCGTCGCAAACCAGTCGAGCCGTGTCCGCTCCTCCCACGTCGAGATGCCGTACAGATCGACCGAGTCGTCCATTCCGCGAGCGACCGGGTCTCGTTTCTCGTCCATGTTTCAATATCACATGGATGAGGAGTAAACCGTTCGGCATGATCTTCCTAATGGAATTAATATGTGTATATATGGCGTATTACTCCTGTAGGAGTACGCTTAATAAGAAGAATAGCCCAACGTGGTACACTATGACACCCATCAGCCACAGTCGAGGAATTATGTACTCGGCACCGCCGAAAGAAACGACACGACGGGAGAAAGACGAGTCCACCGAAGAGGAAGCCACGGAGTCGAATACCGTCGAAGCACCGTCCGTAACCGATTCCAATTCCAGCGTCACCGACGCGAATTGGACGGGCACCGTTCCCGCCGACGACTAAGTTCCCGCAGTCGAACCTCGTTATCCTGAAATCCCCTCCCCGCAAACCGGGAGGTATATGCACGCTTTCTCGACTCACACGCAGAATATTCGGTGTCGGTTCCACTACCAGCTATGAGCACGGTTCGCATCAGAGGCATCTACACCACCGCACTCACCCGCCTGCTCGGCGAGAGCTTCGACGTGGTGCAGGCCTCGCCGCCCATCCGACGGCGGTTCGATACCGAGTTCGCGACCGGCGAGTACGACGCCACGGTCGAGACCACCGACGACAGACAGGGCGTCGGGGTCTTCGGCGACGCCGAAACCGTCACCCGAATCGCCGACGAGTTGGCGAGCCTCGACATCGATACCTTCCGCTGGGAGGACCCGGCACCGCGGGGGGCGCTGTTCGACGGCGTCGTGGACGAAACCCTCGGAAGCGGTGCAGTCGTGAGCCTCGGGGACGGCGAAGGCTTCCTCCCGTTCCGCTCCATCGACCGGCGAATCGACGAGGGTGACAGCGTCCGCGTACAGGTCCACGACCCGGAACCGCCGTGGTCGCGCGACCGCTCCCTTCTCGGGACCGACGTTCGGGTGTACGGCGGCGTGGCCAGCCTCTCGAAGGGCGTGGACAGCGTGGTCGCCAGCGCGCCGGACGATGCCAGTCGGCGCGAACTCGCCCGGACGACGGAGATGCTTCCGACGGACGTGCCCGACGAGTGGGGCGTTCGGTGGGAGTACGCCGCCGCGGACGCCACGCTGGACGAGATGAACGACGCGCTCTCGCGGGCCGTGGAAGGTGCCGAAACCATCGAGGACGCGCTTGCAGACACTCCCGAGTCAGCCGAAACACCCGGGGTAGTCGCCGAACCCGAAGCCACGGCGTGGTGCTGGTTCGGCCGGGAGTCGCGCTTCGCGTTGGACGACGCTCGGCGCGAAGTCACGACGACACTGCCCGGCCACCACCGAATCAAGGCCGCAGACTCCGCCGCGAGTACGGCGGTCGATTTCGCCGAGGACCTGTACGACCCGGACGAACACCCCGAGGATGCGCCGACCGGCGCGACCCTCCGTCAGTTCGGTCCGGAACCGGACGGCGAGGTGTTCATCGACCACGGCAAGCCCGACGGGCGCTGTTTCTCGCTCGGCAAAGGCACCGTCGCGGAGTGTGACCCCGACGCCGGAAAATACACCGTTCGTCGGACGATGGGGAGTTCGGGAACCTACGACGCCATCGGCACCGACCGCGAACGCGGCGACGTGGCCATCACGAAGTTCCGCGAGGGGCGATGGTGGTATCCGACGGCCTACCGGAGCGAGGACGGCGAATCGAAGGGAACCTACGTCAACGTCTGTACGCCCGTCGAACTGTTTCCCAACTCGGTTCGCTACGTGGACCTACACGTCGATGTCGTGAAGCGGCCGGACGGTACCGTCGAACGGGTCGACGACGACGAACTCGATACGGCCGTCGAGAAAGGAAACATCTCCGAGGAACTGGCTGAGAAGGCCAAAAGCGTCGCGGCGAGCGTGGAGAAAGTGCTTCGGTAGTTACGACGAGTCGTTCAATTCACTCTCGGTGACTTCGAGACCAGCACGCCCGAAGGCCCGTCTCGCTCCTTCGACATCGCCTATCGTGTCTCCGAACGTTCCCATCGAAAGGACTCTAACGTTGGTTTCTCCTTCCGTTTCGAAGTAAACGAGATATCTCGTTATGCCCCTCTTCCCGCCATCGACGTAGACGATTTTTGTTACTGCTGACGCCGGAATTTCCGATGCCCGCGAGAGTTTGCTGACGCGGAATTGCAGGGCGACGAACAAAAGGATGGCCAAGATGCCACCGCCCAAAATGCCAAACAGAAGCACTTTGTCGGAGAAAATCACTAAACTCAGCACGAGCGCGACAACGAGAACGCCGAGAAAGGTGACCAACTTCAGTGGAGTATGTTGTATCCGTCGCCGAACCGTACCCATCACGCTCGTTTGAATCCGAATCGTCCCATCTTCGACTCGACATCGGCCTCTCGCCGTCTCGAATTCGGACATAGTATACTGGACATAACTCTACGATAAATCTTCGACGGCCAGTGACACAACCGCGGAGACCAGCATCCTTACCGGAAAATCTCCGATTTTCCGGGCCAAGGACCCCCCGAGGTCTTGCTGAACGAAGTGAAGCAAAGCACGGAAGACCGGAGGTCTTCCGGAGAGGGTGAGGAGTGTCTTCCTGAACATAGTGAAGGAAGGCCAGGAAGTCGCACGCCCGCGCAGCGGAAGCGAGCAGGAACGTCTTCCGCTGCTTTTGGTCCAGATTTTTATCGAGGGTCGCGGAGTGATCCTCGCAATAAAAAGGTGGTTTAGAAGTGCTCGTCGTCGCCGGGCACGTTCAGTTTACCGCCGCGGCCGCCTTCGGAGCGGTCGATTCCCATGACGCTCTCGGCTTGATCCGTCTTCCATTGGCTGGTTCCGTCGTCGGCGATGCGGACGGTCACGTCGTCAACCTCGTCGAACTTCTTCAGGAGTTCGACCTCGATGTTCTGGGACGTGATGGGTGTGATGGAGCATCCGCCGCAGGCCCCGCCGAGTTCGATGACGACTTCGCCGGATTCCGGGTCGGCCTTTCTGACCGCGCTCGTCCCGCCGTGCATCTGGATGATGGGCATCTGGGCTGTCAGCCAGCGTTCGACCCGCGATTCGAGGTCGTCCTCGGACCCCGCCGATTCGGTCGCGCCCTGTTTACTCATACACACCCATAGGAACTCGAAGTATGGTAATCTTGGGGTTCGAGTCGTCGATTATGGAGCGAATCGTTCCCGAAAGATCACGCGGGTTGTTGGCCTTCGTTCGTCCGGGGTCACTCGTTCGGACTCAGTCCTCGTTCCGCCGTCTACGCGCCAGAAGCGAGAATCCGAGAAGGGAGAGGCCAGCGACGCCGACTCCAAAGCCGGGTTGGCCCGTCGTCGCGGCGACGTTGTCCGTCTGCTCGTCGGTTGCCGTCGTTGCCGCGGTGTTTCCGTTCGTGAGCGGCGGCGAGGATTTCTGTTCTCCCGTGTAATTTGGGAAGGTGTACACGCCGCCTCTGCCGTCGCCGTCCCCTCCCATACTCCCCCCGACGAACACGGTATCGGAGACGTACTCGGCGCTCCAGAAGGCGGTCTCGTTCGGCTTGCGCCACCAAACGAGTTCCGCCGGGTTCGACGGGTCGCTCACGTCGAACACCTTCACGCCGCCGTTGTACCACGAGGTGTAGAGTCGGTCGCCGACGAAGTCGAAGTTGTGCGAGGTCGTCCACTGGCCGGACGAACTGACTTCCCCGCACTCGTGGCAACCGTGTGCCGAGGCGACGTCGACCGGCGAGAGCGCGGCGACGATGGACGACAGGGGGGAAACGTCGTAACTCGGGTCGGACGTTTTCGGCGGGTCGATGGTGGTGAGCTTTCGCGGACGTTCGATTGTCGAAATGTCCCAGAGGTCGATGCCGCCGGGTCCGGTTCGCTTCGGGCCGTCGGTATCCCACGCCTCCTTGTTACAGGCGAGCAGGCTCGCATCCTCGTTCGTCATCACGAAGTGGGCGTTCCCCGGCAGACCGACGACGGCATCCCGCTCGTCGGACGATGGGATTTCCGCGAGTTTCTCCAGCGGTCGCCCGCCGAAGTGCGCGACGTGTGTCGGATGCCTCGGATTCGAGACGTCCACGACCCAAATTCCGGCGTCCCACTGTGCGAGGTACGCCCGGCCGTCGTGCACCCACACGTCGTGGAGCGTGCGCACCCACGAATCGACCCCCGACCACTTCGGGTCGTACTCGACCATCGACCACCGGCCCACTTCCTTCGGGTCGTCGTTCGATACGTCCACCAACACGAGGGGGTTGCCGTCCCCGTTGTTACCCGTGAGATACGTGATGTCGTCCGTGAGGTAGGCGTTGTGGATCGGAAATGCCGTCTCGTGGAACGCGACTCGCTTCGGCTTCGATGGATCGCTCACGTCGTACAGCAGGATTCCGTGTCCCTCGTCGCTCGCAACCGGATTCGCCGGGCCAACGACCAGCAGTCGGTCGTCGTCCACCGTCACGTCCCAAATCTCGGTCAGCGGCCCGCCGTCGTGTTTCTCCAGCAGACCGCGCCGCTCGGTCAGTACGTGCGGATTTTCCGGATTCCGGATGTCGACCGTCACGAACCCGTCAGTCGCCGCGACGAACGCGGTGTACCCGTCGTCCCCGACGACCGTCTCCTTGGCGTCCTCGATGGACACGTGTCCCAGTGGTTGGTACGAATTGCCCGCCGAATTGGCCCCGATGCCACCCGTCGAGAATAGACACGCAGCGCTCCCCCCCACGGCGGCCGTGCGAAGAAAGTCTCGCCGATGCATGCCCGTTAATCGGTCGGCAGAAGGATAAAAGCGCGGACGACGCGAATCGTTTTTCCCGTTTCCCGACGCGAGGTATGGTATGGGAATCGGCGACCTACGGGAAGTCACGGTGGGTGACTGTTCCGACTTGTACTATCTGGACACGGGAATGTACGACACGGAGGCCTACGGTGCGGTGTACATCCTCGACACCGAGCGCCCGGCAATCGTGGAGACGGGTATCGGGACGGGTTACGAACGAATCCTCGACGCGCTCGACGAGTTGGACATCGCACGGGAGGACGTGGCGGTCATCGCGCCGACACACGTGCACCTGGACCACGCAGGCGGTGCGGGTTTCCTCGCGGAAGCCTGTCCGAACGCGGACGTGTACGTCCACGAAATCGGTGCACGTCACCTCGTGAATCCCGAGTATCTGGTAAAGGGAACGAAAGCGGCCGTCGGCGACCAGTGGCAGTTCTACGCCGAACCGAAACCGGTACCGGAAGACCGAATCGTGGAAGTGACGGAGGGAGACAGTATCGACTGTGGCAGTCACGACCTGGAGGTCTTCCACGCGCCGGGCCACGCGCCACACCAAGTCATCTTCTACGACGAGGCGAACGACGCGGTGTTCACCGCCGATTCGGCCGGGATTTGGGTGCCGAGCATCAGTGAAGTTCGGGAAACCTCGCCACCGACGGATTTCGATCTGGACCAGTGTTTGGACGACGTGGAGACGATCCGAGATATTTCCCCGAGCACGCTCCTCTACACCCATTTCGGGCCGCGGGAGTACTCCGACGAGGCGATGGACGAGTACGGCGAAGTCCTCTCACAGTGGGTCGCGGCGGTCGAGGCCCAACGTGCCGCCACGGACGACGATGAGGAAATCATCGGGCGACTCATCGACCAACAGGAGATGGACGAGGTTTGGGGAGAGACGAAGGCTCACGAGGAAACGAAATTGAACACCCGCGGCGTTCTCCATTATCTCGACACGCACGAAGGGCTGTGAAACAGGAGAAATCGCACAAACTTCCATAAACTTTCATATCGTTTTATACTACCTTAATGGGGGAGAACACACAAGTGATTGGTATGGAGTGGCGTGACGCCGAGAAAGAGTTTACCGACCCCGTCATCGAGCGGACGACGCTGTCCCGAATGTTCGAAGACAGCGCCGAACGACACGAAAATCGTCCCGCACAGCAGTACAAGGGCGGTATCTACCGTCGCTCACTGACCGAAACCGTGCTCCCGGCGGCACCGAACGGCGAGTTTCGGTCGATTTCGTACCCGAAGATGCGCGATATCGTCCGGAACCTCGCCGCCGGATTCCGCGACCTCGGCGTCGAAGCGGACGACAGAGTCGGGATTTTTTCGGACACGCGAATGGAGTGGGCACAGAGTGACTTCGCGTTGCTCGCCGCAGGCGCTGTCGTGACGACGGTGTACAGGAGTTCTTCCGTTTCACAGGTCGAATACCTCCTCGGAGACCCCGAAGCCACGGGCGTCGTCGTCGAAAACGAAAGTTTGCTGGAGCGGGTGTTCGAGGCAGAGGACGCGTTGGACCTCGAATTCATCGTCGTGATGGATTCGCTCTCGCGGGAGTACGACCGAGACGACATCTACACCCTCGCCGAGGTACACGACCGGGGAGAGGCGGCCTTCGACCTCGACGAGTACGAATCGTGGCTCGACGCCCGCGACCCCGACGACCTCGCCACGCTCATCTACACCAGCGGGACGACGGGCCGACCCAAAGGCGTGAAGCTTACCCACTGGAACTTCCGGTCGAACGTCAACCAATGTTATCGTCGGTTCGGACCGCGCCCCGACAAGGAGTGTCCCGTCATCGACGAGTATTCGAAAGCCGTCTCGTTCCTCCCGCTCGCACACGTTTTCGAGCGGACCGCGGGTCACTTCATGCTGTTCGCCGCCGGTGCGTGCATCGCCTACGCGGAAAGCCCGGACACGCTACAGGACGACTTCCAAACGGTGAAACCGACCACCGGAACCAGCGTCCCTCGCGTCTACGAGCGGATCTACGATGCGATTCGCGCACAGGCCGACGAGAGCGACTTCAGCCGCCGCGTTTTCGACTGGGCGACGGACGTCGGCGTTGCGTACCACGAAACGGACTCTCCAAGCCTGAGTCTCCGTGCACAGAAAGCTCTCGCGGACAGACTCGTCTTCGACAAGGTAAAGGAGGGCCTCGGCGGCAACATCGACTTCTTCATCAGCGGCGGTGGCAGTCTGTCGGCCGATTTGTGTGCGCTCTATCATGGCATGGGACTGCCGATCCTCGAAGGCTACGGACTCACGGAAACCTCGCCCGTCATCTGCGTCAACCCACCCGAAGCGCCGAAAATCGGCACCATCGGCTACCCCGTCGTGGACGTCGAGGTTCGGGTCGACGAATCGATCGTCGGGGAGGACTTCTCGGAAGCGGCGGGAGACGTCGGCGAGCTGCTCGTCAAAGGTCCGAACGTCACCGACGGCTACTGGAACAAACCCGAGGAGACCGAACGCGCCTTCACGGAGGATGGGTGGTTCCGAACCGGCGACATCGTGGAGATCCGACCGGACGGCTACATCGCGTTCCGCGAACGCGCCAAGGAGTTGCTCGTTCTCTCGACCGGCAAGAACGTCCCACCGGGCCCCATCGAGGATGCCTTCGCCGCCAGCGAAATCGTCGAACAGTGCATGGTCATGGGCGACGGCCGGAAATTCGTCAGCGCGCTCATCGTCCCCAACGTCGAGAAGGTTCGTGAGCGGGCCGCCCGCGAGGGGATTTCCCTCCCGGACGACGACCGTGAACTCTGTCGGAACGATACGGTCTCCAACTGGATCGAAGACGAAATCGAGCGGATCAACCCCCAGTTCGAATCGTACGAGCAGATCAAGCAGTTCCGCCTCGTCCCCATCGAGTTCACCGAGGACAACGACCTGCTCACCCCCACGATGAAGAAAAAGCGTCGCAACATCCGCTCACGCTTCTCCGACGACATCGATTCGATTTACATGGAGTGAGCGGACCTTTCGCATCGAATATAAGAATATAAACACGTTCCGTTGAACGGTTCCTTTTTACCTCGTCCCTTCCACAGCATGAACAATGACCAACGGCCCCGAGAAGGAGCCACCTGCGGATCGCAAATCCCCGGTCGGAAAACCAGTCGTCCGTGGAGACGTGTCGGTTACCGGCGCGCACGCACGGGAAGCCAAAGCGTTCGACCCCGACGACCCCGAGAGCGTCGAGGAAGCCGCGTTAACGGTCCGTGCGTTCGCGGAGGGAAGCCCGGGGCGAGAAGACAACGTCTACATGTTGCGTGGGGCAGCGGCCTGTGCAGCGCTCGTCCGAGGTGTCGGCTCCTACAAGGGTGCTGCAAAGCGGGCGGGAGGGGAGACGACAGTCGCGTTCATCAGAAAGTGGGCACGGGTGCACGACCTGCCGCGTTCGATCCGACGCCACGTCGCGATGGGGCACATCGCACCGACGGCGGCGAAACACATCGCCCGCGTGGACGGCGACGCTCGCTATCTGCTGGCGTGGGCGATTCTCGACAACTCGTTGACCGTACGCGAAGTGCGCGCCATCGTCAGCGACATCAACGACGGGACCGCACCCGAGCGCGCGCTACGAACCCACGACGTGACCCTGGGTGAAGTCACCCTCTCGCTCCCGGCCGACCTGTATCGCGAGCTCCGTCGGGAAGCCGCACTCGCGGGCGAAGAACCGGAACAGGTCGTCGCGCGGGCGCTCGAAAAGGAACTGGAGTAACCGAGTCCCGGGCTAGCCGAGGAACGTTCGAGCCGTCCCCGTCAACACGGTTCCTGCAGTAACCACGTCCGGCCAGTGAACCGTCTCGTTCGGGAAGTGGGCCTGTTCGATTGTCCCCGGTCCGAAGAGAACGGTCGGAATTCCCGCGGCGACGTAATGGCGCGAGTCCGCACCGTAGGTCTCGCCGCGAAGCGTCGTGTCGAGACCCGAATCGTCCATCGCCGATTGGAGCGCGCCGACGATAGGTTCGTCCGCGTCCGTCTCCGCGGACTCGAACTGGATGGAAAACCGCTCGAACGTGGGCGGATGCTCGCGAAGCCAGTCGTTCTCCTTGACGACGTCCGCGAGGCGCTCTTCGTACATCGCTTCTACTTCGTCCACTGTTTCACCCGGCGCGACGCCGAACCGCATCTCCGCGGTGAGCGTCGCGGGAACCGACGACGACCACGTTCCGGCCTCGACGGTGCCGATGACGATGGGCCACGAGATGGGGAACTCGTCGTACAGCGGATGCGTGACGGACTCGTTCCGCTCCGCTTCGAGTTCGGAGAACGCGTGTGAAATCGCCTCGAAATGCGGGAGGACGCTTTCGCCGCGCCACCGCGTCGCCGCGTGGGCGGATCGTCCCTCGATGTGGAGTTGTTTCATCACCGTTCCCTCGACGGCAGTGACCGGCGTGAGATCAGTCGGCTCCGCGACGATGGCCGCATCGCGTTCGAACGGATACGGATTCGACAGCGCGGCGGCCGCCGCACCCAAGCCGCCCTCCTCCTCTCCGACGACGCTCTCGACGACGAGACGGCCGTTCAAGCCCTCGGCATGGTCCGAAAGGTGTTTCGCGGCGAAGACGCAGGCGGCAACCCCGGACTTCATATCCACCGCGCCGCGCGCGGTGAGGTCGTCACCGTCCCACGTCGGTTCGAACGGGTCGGTCTCCCACGATTCGCGGGCAACCGGAACCACGTCCATGTGGCCGTTCAGGACGAGCGTCGGCCCGTCGTCCGGATTACCGAACTCCAACACGCCCGCGACGCTCGGGCGCTCCGCGAGGCTCGGCCCGCCGGCACTCGCCTCGGTGTGTTCGATTTCGACGGGGTCGTCGGGAAACGACGGGTGTTCCGCCAGTTCCTCGGCATGCGCCGTCCATTCGTACGTCTCGAAGCCCATCTCGGAAAGGCGGTCGAGGAGCCATTCCTGTGCGGGGCCTTCCTTTCCACCGGTCGTGTCGAACGAACAGAGCTGGTGGACGAAATCACGCAACTCGTCCCCCTGTTCGGTCTCGAACGAGGTCATGATTTGACAGTGGGTACCGGGGGAGAAAACTGTACGCACCCCGGAGATGGATGCGGAATCCGGATCAGAATGGCAAACGTTTAAACGTCGCAACTCGCAAGAGGAGATGAGGGCTGGTAGCTCAGTTAGGCAGAGCGTCTGGCTTTTAACCAGACGGCCAGGGGTTCAAATCCCTTCCAGCCCGCTTTTGCGAGGAACGAACGTGACGAGCAAAGCGGCCCGAAGGATTTGAACTAGAACAGACGCAGTTCGTGAGCGCTACCGAGGCTCGAAGCGCCTCAATGAACGGTGAAGACGTGAGCACAAGCGCGAAGCGCTTCCGAAGCGAACGAACACAAGCGTCGTTCCGGCCGAAATTCACCCCGAAATGATTGGGCGAGCGCTGCATAGCGCGCGCTCGGCGAGCGTGACCGGATCTCGAAACGTGCGGCCGACACCGTTCAGGAGATATTATAAGTCGTCCGAACGCAGAACACGGATATGAACCGCTATATCGAAGATCCACTCGAACCACTCGGCGTCGCGTTCGGGATTCTGCTCGTACTCATCGGAATCGGAACCCTCGTCGGAATGCCATGGGCGCACAAATCGGGCAGTGCCCTACTAATGGTCGGGCAGATAGTTGGTGCGATCGCCGCGATCGGTATCGGTGCGGCCCTCGCATGGGTTACCCGCACGTAGAACGACTTCGCTAGTTTCTACCGTTCGTTCTTGCCGACATAGTGGACACTTCCATTCATAACGGAGAAGGATAGACAGTAGATATGAAATTCGGCATCATCAGTACCGCGAACATCGGTACGGAAACCGTCATCCCCGCGATTCAGGAGACCGAACACGAAGTCGTTGCCATCGCGTCGAGGAATCGCGCACGTGCACAGGAGGTCGCAGAGCAACTCGGAATACCACGAGCCTATGAGACCTACGAGGAACTGCTCGACGATGACGAGATAGAAGCCGTGTACAATCCGCTCCCCAACGCGCTCCACGCCAAATGGACGAAACGGGCCGCCGATCACGGCCTACACGTCCTCTGTGAAAAGCCGCTTGCAGTGGACGCCGACGAAGCCCGAGAGTTGGGTCAGTACTGCGACGAGCGGGGAGTGACACTGATGGAAGCGTTCATGTACCGCTACCACCCCCGAACACGACGTGCAGCCGAGTTGTGTCGTGAGTTGGATATCCGATCAGTAAAGGCCCGCTTCCAATTCGTACTGGACGAACCGAACGACGTCCGTTTCGACCCCGACCTCGCAGGAGGGAGCCTCATGGACGTCGGCAGTTACGCAGTCAACATTGTTCGATTGTTCCTCGGGGAACCGGAGCAAGTGTACGCGACGACAACCACGATGCACAACGGCGTCGAAACGGAACTGACCGCGATCCTCGAATACGAAGACGGTGTGACAGCGGAGATATCTTCCTCGTTCACGACACAGCCCACACAACACTGCCGTATCGAAGCGACGAACGGATGGCTCGAAGCAGCCGAACCATTCCTCCCACAAAGCGACGACGGAACGACACTGGAGTATCAAATCGACGATCGTCGTGCCACGGAATACTTCGACCACGTAAACCAGTACGTACTCGAAATCGAGCAGTTCGTCGACTGCATCGAAACCGAATCGTCCCCGGAGACCGACGCGGACGATGCAACCCGAACGATGGAGGTCATCGACGCTCTATATCAAAGCGCGGACGAAAACCGACCTGTTTCACTCTGAGCAGTAGACCTACCCGATTTTGAGTACGTTAGGTGCCAGATAGATGTCACTCGGTCACGGAAAAACGGACAGCAGACTGGTAAATCGGAGTGAAGCGATATTACCGAGAGTAGTATCAAAAGTACGTAAGCGATCACAGATGGGAGAGCGATCGCTCGGAGGTCAGTAATTCGAAAAGCCAAGGGCCGGATTTGAACCGGCGATGGGCGGCTCTGCAGGCCGCTGCGTTCGGCCGGACTCTGCCACCTTGGCGCAGTCTCTTCTTTGAAGTCGCTCACTTTAAACGTAGCGGTCTTACACCGGGGTATAGAAATAGAGAAACCCCCACAGAGCGGTGGCTCTGTGAGGGTAATGAATGAAGTATGAATGGAGGCGGCGAATCGAATTTCCCAGAGGCTCGCGCACTCCAGTACTGACCGAAACGCAGACAGGCTTAA